>NZ_PSLQ01000035.1:0-34043 GCF_040289685.1 Pyrinomonas sp. | reverse complement strand
TGTAATCGGTCAATACATCTGAGACTCCGTGGGGGCCAACTCACCTCTCAACTTAGCCATGGTCACGCGAAGCGTACCTTGACCTCCAAGAGCCCCCCAAGGTAGCTTCGCTGACCTCCACACCTCTTGGCCGACGGTTGTAAGCTGCATCTGTGGGGACCTCCTTTCCTCGGAGTGGTCCTCACATTTTAGTTAAGGCAGTCTCAGGTGTGTCTGTCCGGGTTCATATTTTCGTGAGCAGTTCTCAACCCTTGTTCGCCATCGGCGACGTACATTGTGCCGTCCGAAGAGAGGGCGATGCCGAAGGGGTCACTCAACTCCACCGGAACAAGGAGCGTGTGAACACGAGAAAGAGGGGGGCGGCGCGCGTTCTCGATGGATGATGACCCATGCGGCGAGCAGCGCGCCGACGGCGAAAAGAACGAAGATAGACTGGTGCCAGCGCGCCGCGGCTCGACGTTTCACGACTTCTCGGATCAAGCTTCGATCTTCTCTGCGTGTTCGATCGCTTGCCGCAAGAAGTTTTCGAAAATGATGCGCCCGTCGCGCGATTCGTTGGGGTGTTCCCATCGCGTCGGGTTTTTGCGCCAGTCCTCGAAAGACTTTTCGAGATGGAATTGCACGGCGTAGATGAGTTGCCCAGCCTCGCGCCGGACCATCATCTGATTGCGGCAAAGGTAGCTCGTGGCGAGGAGCTTAAAGCCTTCGGGCACGCGATCGAGTTGCAGTCCGTGGTTCTGCCAAACGCGCAGGATGCGCGCTTCGAGCGTGTAATCCTGCCAGATGCCCGATTCCCGTTCGTTTATGCCGGCGAAGATCGGGTCCGTCGGATCAGTGATGCGGACGAAACGGTACTGGTATTCGCAGTGCCGGTTTTGCCGGCGTTGATGAGCCGGTCTAGCGTGACGACGCGCGCGCCGAAGCTCCACCCGATCAGTTGATGGCCGCCGCAGATGCCGAGCACGGCGGTTTTGGTTCGGCGGATGAACTCTTTGAACCGCTGAAGCAGTTGCTGATTGTAGTAGTCGAAATCGCTGAGCGTGCCGCTCAAGACGATGGCCTGCGGACGAAACCCTTCCGTCGCTTCGACGATCTCCGAAAGATGTGCGACTTCGGTCGCTGGCTGGCGGACGAGCCGCGCGACGTTGTTCAGAATGTTCTCGACAGCGAGCGCAGCGATCTCGCGTTCGCGTTGCAACTGCGTGCGCAGCTGACGGCCCCAATCGGCGCGCGCGCGGTCTGAGACGTCGCCTTCGTCGCGCAACAGGTCATCTATGACGAGGACGCGCGCCGCTCCGATCCGTTTTTCGATTGGCTCGTAGCGGCAAAAAGTCCGTTGATTGTAAGGGAAAGGGAGCGGCTCGGCTGCTGCAACGATCCTTTTTTGATCTTGTCCCATGCGCTTTTCGCTCACCCGCCGCGTTGGCGCGTGGTTTGATTGAATTGCGGCGCCGATGGTCCAGCGCCGATCTCTTCGATCTCGCGCCGCGCGTCGCCCAGTAAACGCGCGCGCACGCTGCGCCGAAAGACCGTCCCACGCCCTTCGGTCATGTGCTCGGTCAAAAGCAACAGGCGGTGAAACGCCGATTCAAGATCATCGGCGAGGCGCGAGATCCGCGTAATATCATACGGCACGGCGACTGATTTGCAACCCAGACGAGCGAAAGTGGCGAGGTAACGGGCGGTCGCTAGATCCGGGCAGTGCACGCGTCGTCGGCCCACTTTGAGTTCGACGCCGAGCAGCGTGTGCTGGATTTCGACGCGCTTATTGCCGCGCGCAACTGCAGGCAGAGAACAGGCGCGCGTGCGTTGCGCGCGAACGCGTTCGCGGTAGATGCGCGGCAACCACTCGTCGCCGAGCGCGTTTTTGATTTCGGCGACGATCGCTTCAACCGTCGCTGCGCGCGGTTGCCGACGGGCACGCATGAGACTTCACCTTATTCCTTGCGGGATCTGAAGCCGCTTTGTCGAGAGCGATCCTGGTCACCGGGCGTTGAAGCGAGTTGATCCGTCTTCAAAAAAGCAACCCGCTCACCACCGAAGGTGAAGCTTGAAAAGCTTCGATCACTCTGCCGGGAAAAATCCCGAGGTAAAAGATCCCGACCACGGCGAGGGCGAGCGCAATCGCCAAACTTGCTGGCACGGTCGGCGCACTCCACGCTCCGCTCCGTTCGCGGAAGAACATGACAACGATCAAGCGCAAATAATAGTAGGCTGACACCACCGTGTTGAGCACGGCGACGACGACCAGCCCGACGTAACCTTGGTCGAGCGCCGCGCTGAAGACCATCACTTTGCCCATGAAGCCTGCCGTCAGTGGAACACCCAATAGGCTGAGCAGTGAGACGGAGAAGGCGAAGGCGAGCCATGGTGAATTGAAGCCGATGCCGTTGTAGTCTTCGATCTCGGTACGGCGGTCGCCGCTGCGCGCCAAGACTGTCACCACGGCGAAAGCGCCAAGCGTCATGATCGAGTAAACGAGCAGATAGAAGACCACCGCCGCGATGGCTTCGTTTCGTTGCGTCAAGTCTTGCGCGGTGCCCGCTGCCACCAGCCCGACGAGCACGTAGCCAGCGTGTGCGATGGATGAATAAGCGAGCATTCGTTTGACGTTCGATTGAATCACGGCGGCTGTGTTCCCAACCGTCATCGTGATGACGGCTAAGACGACCAGCGCCGCAATCCATGCCGAATGGAGGCGCTGGGCCGTGCCTGCGGCGACGACAAACGGGAAGCCGAAAAGAAAGACGCGCATGAACGAAGCGAAGCCCGCTGCTTTCGGTCCGGCGGCCATGAAAGCCGTCACGGGCGTCGGCGCGCCCTCATAGACATCCGGCGTCCAGACGTGAAACGGCGCGGTGGCGACCTTGAAGCCGAAGCCGATCAGCAGCATCGCTGCGCCCGCAAAAAGGAGCGGCGGATAGAGCGCCGTATCAAGCCGTTGTGCGATCTCGCGGATGTTGGTCGTGCCCGGCGCGCCGTTGGCCATCGCCGTCGCGCCGTAGATAAGCGCCGTCCCATAAAGCAGAAAGGCCGATGAGAAGGAGCCGAGGATGAAATATTTCATCGAGGCTTCGTTCGAGCGCACGTCGGTGCGGCGAAATCCAGCCATCACATAGGTCGAGATCGAAAGGAGCTCTAATCCGAGAAAGATCATCACCAGATCGCCGCCCGAAGCCATCAGCATCATGCCAACGGTGGCGAAAAGAAGGAGCGCATGAAATTCGCCCGCGGGCAATCTCTCCAACTCGACCCAGAGCATCGAAAGGAGCACGCTCAAGGCCGAAACGACCAGAAAGACGAGCGTGAACGAAAGGCGCAACCGGTCAAGGACGATCATGCCGAAAAAGGCCTCGGTTGGCCCCGTCCAACCGGTCCACAACCAAACGCATGAGATGGCAGCGGCGATCAGACCGGCGAGCGAGATGCCGCCCGTCACCCATCTCTGGTCTAGCCGTTTGGTGAAAGCGTCAACGAGCATGACGAGCACGCCCGCGCCCGCGACGATCAACTCCGGCAGGAGAAGCCATAGGTTGACATCGGCAGCTTGCTGCAGTGCGGTTTGCAATGCAAAGGATGAATTCATATTCGCCTATCGATCCCTCGTGTCTATGCGTCTCTTATGATCCTAGAATCAAGCTTGCGAAAGCTTTCCTCGCATCGAGTTGCAGAGCGGTGCTGCTGAAAGTCCTCTGCGCCTTCGATTCGGATAGACTTCATGCGGCGATCGCTCGCCCAAAACGTTCTCTATTCGCGGAACGAGTTCCTGTCTCTGTTCGCCGACGACCTCCCAGTCGTAATTGGTTCCGACCCGGAGATGTTGAAGCGAAATTTCTCGTCACGGCCATGATTTTGCTCGCCTTATGCCCTTCGGGTCAATCAGCATCGCTTGCGGCCAGGTCTTTCCCCCGTCATTGGTCGCCCTCTAGAAGCGCATCGAGCCTTTGGCGAATGACCTTCTTGTAAACCTCGGGCGTCGCCATGCCGACGTGCGGCTTGCCCGCGGGCTTGCCTTCGCGGTCGAAGAAGATGACCAGCGGCATGCGGACGCGCGACGAAAATCGGCTGTAGACGACCTGCCGTGGGTCGCGCAAGACCGGGATGGTCAAGCGGTTATCGCGTGCGAAATTTCGCAGCGTCCAATCGGATCGCTCCTCCTCGGTCTCGATGCTCACCCAAAGGAATTCTACCGGCTTGCTTGCATACTCGCGCTTTAATTCTTCGAGCGCTTCGAGTTCGACGAGGCACGGCGCGCACCAAGACGCGCCAAAAGAGACGAGCACGACCTTGCCGCGGAAACGAGCGAGATCGTAGGTCTTGCCATCCACGCCGCGGAACTTGACCTCAGCGCCGCCGTCTGCGCAGACGATTGGCCCCACCGCGATTGCGATCAGGAGCGCGGCATGGATCAAAGAACAGATCGCAGACCCTTTTCGATTAGCCATTCTCATCGCTTGCTTTTTCATGAAACTTCATTGCACAGCGTTGGGTCCGTCGCACGCCGTTACGAAATCAACGCGCAGCGACGCGAGTCGTTGTGCTATCGGTCGGTTTAGCGGCGACGGAGCCGCCGCCTTTCGCCAGCATGATGCGCTCGCGCACTTCGAGCACGCTATCGCGCGAACGGCTCAAGAAAGGTTTCGGATAAACGCCCATCACGACCATGAGCACAAGCAACGGCACGAGCAGTCCGCGCTCGCGCGCGTTCAGATCCTTCAGATGCGCGTTCTCTTCGTTGGTCACTGGGCCGAAGACGACGCGCTGCAGCATCCAAAGCAAGTAGACGGCGGCGAAGATGACGCCCGTCGCCGCGAGCATCGTCACCACCCAAGGATGACGGATCGAATCCGATAACCAAGTGCCGAGGAGCACGAGGAATTCGCCGACGAAGCCGTTCAGCGCCGGGAGTCCGATCGAAGAGAGCGAGGCGATGACGAAGAAGGTCGAAAACCACGGCATCGGATGGGCTAATCCGCCGAATTCCGAGATCAAGCGCGTATGGCGTCGTTCGTAGATCATGCCGACGATCAAAAAGAGCGCGCCGGTCGAAACGCCGTGATTGAGCATCTGGTAGAGCGCGCCCTGCATCCCCTGTTCGGTGAACGAAAAAAGCCCGAGGATGACGAAGCCCATGTGGCTGACGGACGAATAAGCGACGAGCCGCTTGACGTCGGGCTGGACCATCGCGACGAGCGCGCCGTAGATGATGCCGATGATGGCGAGCGTCACCATCATCGGCGCGAAATCGCGCGCCGCATTGGGGAAGAGCGCGAGGTTGAAACGAAGCAGACCATAGGTTCCCATCTTCAAAAGGATCCCGGCCAAGATCACCGAACCGGCAGTGGGCGCTTCCGTGTGTGCATCCGGCAGCCACGTGTGCAGCGGGAAGACGGGGACTTTGATGGCGAAGGCGAGCGCAAAGGCGAGGAAGAGCCAGAATTCAGCGCGCGCCGAAAGCGTTACGGTCCCGGCGCGCATTGCGCTGAGAATCGATGGGTAATCGAACGTCCCGTAGAAATAGTAGAGCGCGATGATGCCGACGAGCATCAAGAGGCTGCCAACCGCCGTGTAGAGGAAGAACTTGACCGCCGCGTAGATACGCCGCTCGCCGCTTCCCCAAACGCCGATCAGGAAGAACATCGGCACAAGTGACGCCTCGAAGAAAAGGTAGAAGACGAGCAGGTCGAGCGAGACGAAGACGCCGATCATCGCGCTCTCAAGTAGCAGCATGAACATGAAGAAGGCGAGCGGGCGCTTTTCGATCTTCCAGCTGGCGAGGATTGAAATGGGCACGAGCAGCGTCGTCAGGATGACGAGCCAGAGGCTGATCCCATCGACGCCGACGTGGTAGCGCGCGCCGATCGATTCGATCCACGCGCGGTTCTCCTCGAAGATGAAGCCGCTCAACATGCTCGGCTCGCCGCCGCGAATGAGAAGCAGCGAAAGCGCGAAGGTGGCTAGCGAAAAACCGAGCGCGATCCAACGGTAGTGCGTCGGTCTTCTATAGGGCGCAAAACCGTGCGCGGCGGTCGCCAGCGCGCCGATGAACGGCAACAGGATCAGAGCAGAGATCAAGTTCTGTTGAAGCATCTTCGATCAACCTTGAACGTCGTTTGAATTCGCTGCTAGCTCAGCCCTTGAATCACACGAAGACGTCGTGGGCAAAGAGCGCGCCGCACGCCCGTTTATTGACGGATGAGCAACAGCACGCTGTAGTAGGCGAAATATCCGATCAAGATGAGCGCGCCGACGAGCATGATCGCCGCGTAAGCCCGAACGAAGCCCGGTTGTAGACGGCGCGCGAGCGAACCGAGTTGCGCGACGCCATCGGCGATCGCGTGGAGCGTGCCATCGATCGCGCCAACATCGAATATCTTCCACAGCCCTTCGCGCGAGCCGACGAGGAGCGGTTTGACGATCACGGCATCGTATGCTTCGTCAACGTAATACTTGTTCTCCAGCAAGCGCGGCATCTGAAGCAGCGGGCGTTTGCTGAAGACGCTCCAGCCGATGCCGATGCCGATGAGCGCGATGACTACGGAGATCGCGCTGAAGATTCGCTCCAGACGCACCTCTTCCGGCGAGTGTGCCGCGTGCTTCGCCGTCTCGTGTTTCGCCTCTTCGCGGAGACCC
Source organism: Pyrinomonas sp. (assembly GCF_040289685.1). Lineage (NCBI taxonomy): Bacteria > Pseudomonadati > Acidobacteriota > Blastocatellia > Blastocatellales > Pyrinomonadaceae > Pyrinomonas > Pyrinomonas sp. The sequence goes on along the minus strand of NZ_PSLQ01000035.1, from coordinate 27,410 downwards.
GGTTGCGGCTCGGTCGTCGTCCTCGTTCTTTCGTGCGCTGCCGATTGCGCGATCCTTTTTTCGATAGCGGCAGCCTCCGCATGGGTCGGCGCATGTGCGACGGCGGGTTCAAGGGTCTTTTCGAAGTAGTTGGGAATCGCGCCGCCGCTCAGCGCGTATGGCACGCCGACGAGTCCGCCGAAAGTCGAAAGCACGGCGAGAACGATGAGCGGGATGGTCATCACCGCAGGCGATTCGTGTGGCGTCACCGGACCGTGGTCGCTTGCATGCTGGTCATGGGCGCGAAGCGCATGGTGGCTGGTGGAAGCGTGAATGGCATGGTGCGGTTTGGCTGCCGTGTCGCCCGCGTGCGCTTCGTCTGCTTGTCCGCCAGCCTGGGCTTCGCGGAAGCGCTCTTCGCCCCAGAAGGTCATGACCATCAAGCGCGTCATGTAAACGGCGGTCAACAGGGCGGTGATCGCGCCAATGGCCCAGAGCGCGCGGCTTGCGCCGTGTGGGATGGCGAAGGCTTCCGTGCTCCAAGTTTTCCAGAGGATTTCGTCCTTGGAGAAGAAGCCGGCGAAGATCGGGATGCCGCAGATCGCCAACCAGCCCGTGATCATGGTGGCGAAAGTGATCGGCATGTACTTACGTAATCCGCCCATGCGCCGCATGTCTTGTTCGTGATGCATGGCATGGATGACGCTGCCCGAACCAAGAAAGAGCAGCGCTTTGAAGAAAGCGTGCGTCATCACGTGAAAGATCGCCGCGACGAACGCGCCGACGCCACAGGCGAGCATCATGTAGCCGATTTGCGAGATGGTCGAATAGGCGAGCACCTTCTTGATGTCGTTCTGCGCTAGGCCGATGGTTGCGGCAAAAAGGGCCGTCACAGCGCCGATCACGGCGACGATGAACATGGCCGTCGGCGCGTGCGCGTAGATCGGCGAACAGCGGACGATCATGTAGACGCCGGCGGTGACCATGGTCGCGGCGTGGATCAGGGCGGAGACCGGCGTCGGACCAGCCATCGCGTCCGGCAACCAGACGTAGAGCGGGATTTGCGCCGATTTGCCGGTCGCACCGATGAAGAGCAGGATCGCGGCTGAAGTGATGCCGCCGGCGAAAAGCGCGCTCCAAGCGAACGGCTCAACTGGCATCTCGCCGATGATGCGCAGCGCGCTCGGCAGATCCGGCTTGTCGAAGAAGCTGATTGAACCGGTCAGGAAGAAGATGAGCATGACGCCCAAGATCACGCCCCAATCGCCGACGCGGTTGGCGATGAAGGCTTTTTTCGCCGCTACGCGCGCTTCATCGCGGTCCAAGTAGTAGCCGATCAACAGGTACGAGCAGAGGCCGACCCCTTCCCAGCCGACGAACATGAGCAGCAGGTTGTCGCCGAGCACGAGCACGAGCATCATGAACATGAAGAGGTTCATGTAGGAGAAGAAGCGATAGAACCCGCTGTCGCCATGCATGTAGCCGGTGGCGAAGATGTGGATGAGAAGGCCGACGCCCGTGATGAAGAGCGCGTAGATACCGCTCAACCGGTCCATCGCTAGCGCGAAATCGGCGCGGAAAGTTCCGACCTCGATCCACGTCCAGAGGTGTTCGAGGATGGGGGCTTCAGCGCGCAGCGCGCCCGTCTCGGGCCGAAAGGCCGCGATGAAAGCGAAGACGGTGGAGATCCCGACCGCCGTGCAAGCGACCGTGCCGATGAAGGCTTCGTTGCGCAGGCGACGTCCGATGAGCCAGTTGATGGCCGCGCCGACGAGCGGCGCGAAGATGATGATGCTCAAAACGTGCTGGTTGATGAATTCAGTCATGGCGATACAGGCGACCGATCAAATCGAAGCTAATCCGCCAAGAGAACTCGATGAAGAGATCGCTTCGCGCTCAATCTCTGAGCACGCTCGCGTCATCTACGTCAAGCGACAGGCGGTTGCGGAAGATGGCGATGATGATGCCGAGCCCGACGGCTGCTTCCGCTGCCGCCACCGTCACCACGATGAAGACGAAAAGCTGCCCCGTCACGTCGCGGAAGAAGCTCGAAAAGGCGACGAACGTGATGTTGGTCGCGTTGAGCATCAGCTCGATGCACATGAACATCGCGATCGCATTGCGCTTGATGATGACGCCCGCCGCGCCGATGGTGAAGAGCACGGCGGAAAGAGCCAGATACCACGATAACGGAACCATCTTCTATGTGTCCTCGCGATGCGGTTTTGCAGCGAATCCTCCGCTTGTGCGTTCAACGTCCTTCGCCGATCGAGCGAATCGCGGCATCAATCGGCGCTCGTCTGGCTGCGCTCTTCTTCCGCTGCACGCCGTCTGGGTCTGTTGATTTCCAACGTCGGTACGCGGCGCGCCAACGTAATCGCGCCGACGATCGCCATCAAGATCAGAAGCGACGTGATCTCGAACGGCAAAAGGTATTTCGTAAAAAGGCCCGTGCCGACCGAGGCCGTCAACCCGACGTTCGATTGGGTCGCTGGCGGCGGGTTGTAGGCGGAAGTTTCGACGAAGTAGATGATGAACGCCGTCTCCGCAAAGAGCAGCGCCGCGAGAAAGATGCCGAGCGGTATCAGATAGCGCAGGCGGAGCGGACGGCGCACCTCTTCTTCGACGTTCAGGAGCATGATGACGAAGACGACGAGCACCATGATCGCGCCCGCATAGACGATCACCTGAATGGCCGCGATGAAGGGCGCAGCGAGCGTCACGTAAATCCCAGCCATGCCGAGAAAGACGCCGATCAAGGCGATGGCGCTGTAGAGCGGATTACGTTGCGCCACCATCGCCACGGCGCAGCCGATGGTCAACACGGCCAACAGCAGAAAGATCAAAATCGTCATCGTTCAATCGGAGCGAAACAACCTGTTTCGTCTTGCGTCGTTCAATCGGAGTCCAAAGAGCTTATCGTTTGCCGCGCTTGGCCGAAGCCCAAATGGCTTCGTCACAGCACGCCGAGCCAGACGAGCGTCGCCGTCAACACGACGTTGAGCAGCGCGACCGGCAACAGGAACTTCCAACCGAAAGCCATCAGTTGATCGAACCGAAAACGCGGCAGCGTGCCGCGCAGCCAGATGTAGAGGAACAGGAAGAAGAAGACTTTGACGAAAAAGCCGATGACGCTAAAGACGGCGAAAGGAACTGAGCCCGGAGCGAACAGCAGCGACAATCCGGGCACGTTCCAACCGCCCAGAAAGAGCGTCGTCGCCAGCACCGAGACGGTGAACATGTTGATGTACTCAGCCATGAAGAAGAGCGCGAACTTAAGCGCGCTGTACTCGGTGTGGAATCCGGCGACCAGCTCGGTTTCGGCTTCCGGCAGATCGAACGGCACGCGGTTGGTCTCCGCGATCGCCGATGTCAAATAGACGATGAAGCCGATGAATTGCGGAAAGATGTTCCACTTCGCTCCGTACCAGCCGGACTGCTGCTCGACGATCTCATATAGATCGAGCGTTCCGCTCATCAAGATGACGCCGACGAGCGAAAGCCCCAGCGACAGTTCGTAAGAGATCATCTGTGCCGAAGAGCGCAGACCGCCCATCAGGCTGTATTTGCTGTTCGATGCCCAGCCAGCGAGCACGATCCCATAAACGCCGATCGAGGTGACGGCCAAGACGTAAAGGAGCGCGATGTCGAAACGCGCGATCACTAGCTCGACCTGCCCGAAATAAGGGAGCGTGACGCGCGGGCCGAACGGATAGACGATCAGCGTCATCATCGCCGACGTGACGGCGATGACGGGCGCGAGGAAATAGACGAAGCGCGTCGATTTGTCGGGCACGATCTCCTCTTTGAAGATGAATTTAAGGAGATCGGCGAAGGGCTGCAGCACGCCACCCGGACCAACGCGGTTCGGCCCCAAACGCCCCTGGATGAAACCGAGGATGCGTCGCTCGGCCAAGACCGTGTAGGCGACGATCATCAAAACGACGTTGAAAGTGATGAAGATGGCTAGGAACTGCAGCGCGGCTTGGATGTAAGGGTTGCTCAAATCCATGGCGAACCTACCGGATCCGTGACGGGAAAACAAATTATGGTACTGATCGCGTCTTGCGCGCGCAAGTCGGCAGAAGCCGAAAATGGCGGCAAGAGCGAAAATCCGCGGCGGTCACTTCGCGCGCAACCGGTCGCGCGGAATCCATCAGGCCTCTCATCATGTGAATGGCGGTTGTTCCATTCTCAACGGTCCGCCATGAGCGATGACGACTTCAATTAACCGGACCGCTGCGGTCAATCGGCGCGAGCCATGGGAATGCGCGCCCACGCCAAATTCACAGAGCGACGTCGCGGCGCGACCCTTGAGGCGAACGACTTGGACAACAGATCAATCGCCAGCTACGGCCATCTCTTCTCTTCGTTTGCGCAGCGCCGCATCGATCGTCAATTGGATGAGCGGCGACGACGCGAGCGTGTTCTCCGGCTTCGGATTGCCTGCCGCGAGGTAATGGAACTGCGGCAATTTCTCGGTCAATGTGCCGAGTTTGAACAGCTCATGGCCGACGGGCGGCGTCTCCGTGATCTTCGGAGCAGCTTCGTCCATTTGCGCAACCGCTGCGTGCAACGCTTCGATCTCGCTCCCGATGTCGCGCCGCTCTGCGAGCGCGTGCTTGACCTGCACGGGGCGCGATTCGTCCTTCAGCAACGGGTAGCGCAACCCCTGATAAGCCGGGACGTTGGCTGCGATGTCGCGGAAGATAGCGCTCGCCGATAGCTCGATGCCGAATTTCGCCCCCATCGCTTCCGCCACCGAAGCGACGATCAGCCAATCCGGTTTCGACAGGTGCACGGGCGGAATCGCTTGACGCACGCGCTGGACCTGCCCGGCGTTGTTCGTAAACGTGCCGTCAACTTCGGCGAAAGAGGCTGCCGGCAGCACGACATCTGCATGCTCGGTCGTTTCGGTCTCGAACAGTTCCTGCACGACGAGCAGGTCCAATCGCCCGAGCTTTTCGGCCCGCCCATCGAGTTGTTGTCGCAGGAAGCTCCCGGCGACGTAGAGGGCGCGGATAGGTTCGCCCGCCGCATCGAGCATTTCGGTCGCCGTCATCGCGCCGCGCATTAGCCCCATGTCGTGGACGCCGACGCTGTTGTTGAAAAGGGGCAGCGGATGGAAGAGAAAGCGTCGTCCGTCGCCTGCATAAAGGTGCGGCAGTTGAGCGACGGCTTTCTGCGCCGCTGGACTCAACTGACCGAACGCGATCACGACGGTGCCTTGCGTTTCGCCGAGCGCGCGGCGGGCCCGCTCGATCTCGCTCGCTTCGACTCCCATCTTACGCGCCGCCAATTCGGTTTCGTCGCGCGCGACGAGCGCAAGAACGAAAGCCTCTTCCGCACCGGGTCGGGAGTGGATGAACTGCGCCGCGTTCTTCGTCAAACGAATTGGCACGCTGTTGACGACGATCAAGCGCGCGCCGCCGTTGCGGACGGCTTGACGGATCTGTTTGCCGGTGAGCGGCTGAAGTTCCTCTGGCTCGCCGCCGATCAGCAAGATGGTTTGCGCGTCGCGTATGTCGCGGTGCGTGGCGAGCGGCGCGCTCATGTTCTCAAAGAACGGCACGAGCGAGAAGGCATCGGTCGCCGTGTAGTTCTCCGTTCCGATGACATCGCGCGCAAAACGCAGCAGCGTGTAGTTCGCTTCGTTGGTCAAGCGCGGGCTGCCAACGACGCCGATCGCTTCTGGTCCATGCGCATCCCTGATAGCGGACAGGCGTTGCGCGACGAACTCGACGGCCTGATCCCACGTAGCGGGGAGCAGTTTGCCGCCCTTGCGGTAGCGGATCATGGGCGTGCGCAGGCGCGCTTGGTGATTGACGAACGGATGCGAAGCGAAGCGCCCTTTGACGCACAGGAACTCGCCGTTGATGCCGTTGACGTAGCGGTCGCGCGCCACCGTGCGCAGGACCTCTTCGCCACGCGCGCCGAGCGCCAACTGGCATCCGTCGGAACAGAAGGTGCAAGTCGAGATCGTGCGCACAAGCTCCCACGGGCGCGCCTGATGGCGATAGGTCGCGTCGAGCAGCGTCCCCGTCGGGCAGACCTCGATGCAGTTGCCGCACTGCGAGCAGTTGAGCCAATCGCCGTAGGCGCTGATGATGGTCGCCGCGCCGCGCCCGCCAGCCTCGATCGCCTCTTCGCCCATCCACTCATCGCAAACGCGCGTGCACCGTTTGCAGAGGATGCAACGTTGCGGGTCGTTGGCGACCATCGGCGAAAGATAGCGCTCAGGCTGATAGTTCTTCGGTTCGATGAAACGCTCTTCGAGATTGCCCCAATCGAACGTCAGCTCTTGTAGCTCGCATTCGCCGCCGCGATCGCAAACAGGGCAATCGAGCGGATGGTTGGCGAGCAAAAATTCGAGCATGCCGCGCCGCGCCTTTTCGATCTCTTCTGATTCGGTCGTCACCACCATACCGTCGGTGACCGTCACCGTGCAAGAGGTCTGAAGCTTCGGCATCTTCTCGATGCGCACCAAGCACATGCGACACGAAGCTTGCAACGCGAGATCGGCGTAGTAGCAGAACGACGGCACGGCGTGCCCCTTCTCGCGGCACACGTCGATGAGCAAGCGACCTTTCTCGACCTCGTAAACTTCGCCGTTGATGGTAACTTTGACTAGTTCCGCCATGACACTCTCATTTGAGTTTGTTGACTGTCTGATCCGAATGCGCTGGGTTGGGCACCAGCCTTCCGTTGACCGGACCGAGGAACAGGTCCAGTGTTTCGGACCCCGTCTGCCCGATCAAAACTTCGTTGCCGAGCAACTCCTTTAAACGTGCGCCTATTGCCGATGACCATGACGGGCCGCCCGACGACGTTAACCGCTTCTTTCTCGCCCATCGGCGGATTTGGCGGCCTCTTGATGCAACGCTTCAAGCCCAAGCGCTTTGACGACATTCGTTGGCAAAACCGTGCGGACAGCGCCCGCGATGAACGGCGCTTCGGTCTCGCAGGCTCGCATCTGCTCCGGCGGCAGTTGGCCGCAGCGGGCGAGCGATTCCTCCGCCGCATTGATCAGCTTGAGCTGTGCTCGGGTGTTTCCCACCGGTCGTTCCCGCCGCCTTGCGGCACCACTCGCAGCGCTCATCTCTTGCGAAGCGACTCCACATCACCAGCGGCGACTGCCTCTTGCGCCGCACCTTCGTGCGATCTCGTCGCTTAAGCGACGGCGCGTTCCCGTTCGACGAGCGGCACCAAATGGCGTTTGAAGTCTTCGGGGAAGCGCTTGATCGCCGATTGGATCGGCCACGCTGCTGCATCGCCCAGCGGGCAGAAGGACTTGCCCTCGATGTTGTCGCACAGATCCAAAAGCAACTGCGCGTCTTCGGGCCGCCCTTCGCCGCGCGCAATGCGCTTGAAGGCTTTGACCAGCCAGTCGGTCCCCTCGCGGCACGGCGTGCACCAACCGCACGATTCGTGTTTGTAGAACTCAATCAGGTTCTTGGTCGATTCGAAGATGTCAACCGTATCGTCCATGACGATGAAGCCGCCGGAGCCGACCATCGAACCGGCAGCGACCAATCCCTCGTAGTCCATGCGCACATCCTTGCCGATGATGTCGTCGGCGCTCATGATGTAGACGCTGGAGCCGCCGGGGATGACGGCCTTCAGCTTCCGCCCGTTCGGGATGCCGCCGCAATCCTCCATGATGAATCTCTCCATGTCGTCGTATCCCATCGGCAGCTCGTAGACGCCCGGGTATTTGACGTGACCGGAGACGGACCAAAGTTTGGTCCCGCCGCTCTTTTCGGTGCCCAAACCGCGATAAGCATCGCCGCCATGCATGATAATCCACGGGACGGCGCAGAGCGTCTCAACGTTGTTGACCACAGTCGGGCAGCCGTAAAGTCCGGCGACTGCGGGAAAGGGCGGCTTCATGCGTGGGTGTCCGCGCAAGCCTTCGAGCGAATTGAGCAGCGCTGTCTCTTCGCCGCAGATGTAGGCGCCAGCGCCCGTGTGCGTGTAGACCTCGCAGGAGAAATCAGTTCCGAAGATGCGCTCGCCGACTAGTCCGGCTGCTCGCGCCTCTTCGATCGCTTGATCCATGATGTCGATCAGGTACTTGTATTCGCCGCGCGTATAGCAGTAGGCCGTGTGCGCACCGAGCGCGTAGGCCGCGATCAACATGCCTTCGATCAACATGTGCGGATCGCGCTCCATCAGGTAGCGGTCCTTGAACGTGCCCGGTTCGGATTCGTCTGCATTGCAGACGACGTATTTCGGCTTAGGCGAATCCTTCGGGACGAAGCTCCACTTCGTGCCCGTCGGGAAGCCCGCGCCGCCCCGCCCGCGAAGCGCCGACTTTTTGACCTCGTTGATCACGTCTTCTGGCGACATCGTCGTGAGCGCTTTGCGGAGCGCTTCGTAGCCGCCGTGCCGCCGATAGGTTTCAAGCAAACGGGAGTTCTCCAAATTGAACCGCGCAAGCAGAAGCGGTTCGCAACCGATGGCTTCGATACGCATAGGCTTTCTTAACGAGAGCGATAGGCGATGGGCGCTCGAGCGTTTCAGGCTCTATCTTCGCCGTCGCCCATCTTGGTCGCTCCTACTCCTTCAACGAATCAAGGATCTCATCCACTCTTTCCGGCGTCAGGTTCTCGTAGTAATCGAACCCGATCTGCATCGCCGGAGCGGTGCCGCACGAACCTAAACATTCGACCCATGAGAGCGTAAAGCGCCCGTCGGGCGTCGTCTCGCCCGGCTCGATGCCAAGCTTCTTCGAGATGCGCTCGACGATCTTATCGGCACCGAGAAGCTGGCACGAGAGCGTGCGGCAGACCTGAATGTGGTACTTGCCGACCGGTTTCAGGTTGATCATCGTGTAGAAAGTGGCTACTTCCCACACGTCCGTGATCGTCAGGTCCAGCCGGCGCGCGATGTAGGCGATGCCGGCGGCATCTAGGTAGCCGCGCTCGCGTTGGACGATGAACATGATCGGCAAGATGGCCGAACGCTTGACCGGATACTTGGCGATGTGCCGGTCGATCTCGGCCTCGACTTCTGGCGAAAAGCTTTGAATCTCCTCTTCGATCTCTTTCGGTAAAGGATTCATAGTCTCATTTAGTCGGGCGGAGGAAGTCCCTTAGGATCCCTTCCCGAAACGCCCATCATCTATCGATCTCTCCGAGCACGATGTCGATCGAACCGATCACGGCGACCACGTCGGCGATCATCTCGCCGGTCACCATGTGCGGCAGCGCTGAAAGATTGACGAAGCTCGGCGCGCGCACGTGAACGCGGGCCGGACGTGGTCCGCCGTCAGACTTGATGTAGAAACCGAGTTCGCCTTTGGAGCCTTCGATCGCGTGATAGACTTCGCCGGGCGGTACGTTGAAACCTTCGGCGATGATCAAGAAGTGGTGGATGAGCGCGTCCATGTGCGTCTTCATCGCTTCGCGCTCGGGCAAGACCACTTTCGGCGCGTCCGCTTTGACCGGACCGGGGCGCAGCCGGTCGAGCGCTTGACGGATGATCTTCAAAGATTCCTCGAGTTCACGCATACGCACCATGTAGCGCGACCAGACATCGCCCCCTGTTTCGACCGGAATTTCAAAGTCGTAAGTTTCATAACCCGAATACGGATTCGTCTTGCGCACGTCTATCTTGACGCCGCTTCCGCGCAGCGACGGGCCGGTGACGCCCCAATCGATAGCATCCTCGGCGGAGATGATGCCAATGCCTTGCGTCCGTTTCTGGAAGATCTTGTTTTCGGTCAGCAGCGCGTGAAAATCGTCGAGCGCTTTGGGGAAGGTGTCGAGAAACTGACGCACGCGCCGCTCGAACCCCGCAGGCAGGTCCATCATCAAGCCGCCGACGCGGAAATAAGACGGGGTCAACCTCCCGCCCGACGCCGCTTCAATCAGGTTCAGGATCTTCTCCCGTTCGCGAAAGGCGTAGAAGAAGACCGACATCGCGCCAAGGTCGAGCGCGTGCGTCCCCAACCAGACCATGTGCGAAGCGATGCGTTGCAGTTCGCACATCATCACGCGGATGACCTGCGCGCGTTCGGGGATCTCTAGTTGCAAGAGCTTTTCGATCGCCATCACGTAGCCCAAGTTGTTGCCGAGCGGATTCAGGTAATCCATTCGGTCCGTGATGACGATCCCCTGTTGATATTTCTTGTACTCGAAGAGTTTCTCCATCCCCGTATGGAGATAGCCGATGTCGGGCACGCATTTGACGACCATCTCGCCGTCGAGCACCAGTTCCAGACGCAACACGCCGTGCGTCGAAGGGTGCTGCGGCCCCATCGAGAGGGTCATCTGCGTCTCGAGCGGACGATCGACGACTTCAAACTGCGGCGGAATGTTCCGAACGGTTGTGCTCATCGTTTGCCCACAGAGAACTTGAAAATCTTCCCTGACTGGGAAAGTGAAACCTTGGTAGCAGCGTTGATCTCAGCTCTTCGCTCACGTCGAGCGTCTATGCTCTCTTCAACCCTTTTCCGGACTGTGAGCTCGGAAGCTAGCCGGTCCATGATCCAGTGCGCTTTCGCACCATGCGCGCCTTAAAGCTCACGTTTCAACTCGCGGTCTCGCCGAAACGTTCCGCTTGCCCGGCGAAAGGGTTTCGCTCACCAGATCCGGGGCGGCGATCAGCTTGCCATCCCAAGGAATGGCTTTGTCGAACCGCTTCGCTGAGCTTCAAGCCGATGTCGGTCTGCACCGCATCATGCTCGCTCAGAACGACGCCCGGTTCCGAAACGACCGCTCCGGTTGGGCTCTCTTCAGGATAAACGAGGAGCGGTCTGAGGACGTTCTTTAGCGAAAGTTGATGGAGAAGGTGTGGCGCGCGCGACACGAATAGTTCGCCTTTTGTCAGTTCGTCCCCTTTGCCGTCTTCCGGCAGCGCTTTGAGATCGGCGACCGTAAAGAGTTGCGCGATTTGTGTTGTCATCGGCGTCCTCTCCAAAACGCCCTTTCGCCTACTTCAGGCTGTACGGTTCATAGCCGCGCAGCGGGAAATCTTTTCGCAACGGGTGACCCTGCCAATCTTCCGGCAAGAGGATGCGCCGTAGATCCGGGTGGCCGTCGAAGAGGATGCCGAACATGTCGAAGGTTTCGCGCTCATGCCAATTAGCCGTGCGCCACACTACGGTCGCCGTCGGCACGCGCGCGTCTTCTTCGTTGAGCAGAACTTTCAAGCGCAAACGGTGATAGCTCAACGTCGAAAAGAGGTGGTAGTTGACCTCGAAACGCGGCTCCTCTTCCGGTCCGCGATCAACGCCGCAGATGTCAACTAGCATGTTGAAATCGTAACCGGGCGTCGTCTTCAGGTAGCGGCAAATTTCAATCAGGTGTTCGCGCGGGACGATGAGCGTCGTCTCGCCGAGTGCTTCGCGCACCTCGCTGATCCATTCGGGATGCTCACGCTCAAGCGCCGCTACCAGTTGCGCAAGCGGCAGCGGCGCGACGTTGTTCCGATTCATTCCGGCGACTTTCTGGGCGTTCTTCTGCTCTTCGGCCATTGCTCTCCGTCCGCTCTCAAGTCCCCATCATGAGGAGCGCCGCCGTTCATGACGCGACGCAATGGTGTACGGGCGCGATTCCGGCACGACGTTGGCCTCGCGCGTCGTCTCGTCCGTGACCGGCAAGGTGCCCGGTAGCACGGCATGGCGCGACTCCGCTTCGGGCGCGTCCTTGCGGTCGCGTATGGACTCCTTCGCTACCTTCTCCTGCAGCATCATGATGGCGTGCACGAGCATTTCGGGGCGCGGCGGACAGCCCGGAATGTACACATCCACGGGAACGACCTTGTCCACGCCTTGAACGATGGCGTAGTTGTCAAAAACCCCGCCCGATGTGGCGCACGCCCCCATTGAGATGACCCACTTCGGCTCCGGCATCTGGTCGTAGATGCGCCGCAGTACGGGAGCCATTTTGCGCGAGACGCGCCCTGAGACGATCATCACGTCCGCTTGTCTGGGGCTGGCGCGAAAAACTTCGGCTCCGAATCGCGCCAAGTCGTTGCGCGAACTCGTCGCATTCATCATCTCGATGGCGCAGCACGCTAGGCCGAACGTCGCTGGCCAAAGGCTCGATTTGCGCGCCCAATTGACCAGTGAATCAAGCCGCGTTGTCAGTACTTCCGGCAACGATTCGGTCAGAATGTTTTCAAGCCCCATCGTTCAAATCCCCACCTGGTTCGCCGAAGCGAACCGAGTTTGATCAGGCAGCCCGTCGCAGTCCTTTGTCGGTTTGCTCTTCGAGCAGCTCTGCTTCGACGAGCGCTTCTTGACGTGCCGCTTGGCTCCAATCGAGGATGCCCTTCTTCCAGATGTAAATGAAGCCGACGAAAAGAAGCGCGATGAAGAGCATCATCTCAACGTACATGAGCGTTCCCAATCCGAACTCCGGCCCAGCCAAACGTTTGAAAACCACCGCCCATGGGACGAGGAAGATCAGCTCGATGTCGAACAACACGAAGATCATCGCGACCAGATAAAACTTGACGGAGAAACGCTCGCGCGCCGATCCAACTGGGTCCTTGCCGCACTCATAGGGCATGAGTTTGGTGGGCGTTCGCTTTTTCGGCCCGATCAATTGAGATAGAACGATTTGCGAGACGGCAAAGCCAGCCGCGACGATGAACATCAAGAGGATCGGAAGATAAGCTTTCAGGTCGAACATTGGTCTCCCCTACCCGAGCGGCGATCTTTGACGACCCTGTTCGGAGTTTGAGAATCGTTGCACAAGTTCATCGTAGTGCAAGCCCCAGCGGGTGTCAAGCTGGTCATGAATCGCGTTTTCACGCGCTTTGCAGGCGTAAAAGCGGCAGCGATCTACGTGATGCGCTCCCGTAAATGTGTGCTTTACATTGACTCCCTTCCCGACAGCGATACGCGCTTTGACTATATTCGCTTCCGCAAAGGCTTTCTTTGATCATGGATTCTCGGGGGAAGAGCCTCGCGACGCCAGCAGTAGTGGTTCGTTTTTGGACTTGGAGTTATCGCGGTCAAAGAAAGAGCGCGGCAAACGGAACGACATGGGAGTTCGCTTTTTTGTCTAGAGCGTGGATTACAAGGTCGGACCGCCATCGAAGCAAGCTGTCGACGGACGATCAGCCGTGCTTCATCCGCAAGCGGTTTTTGCGTGCAAAGAGTTTCGGCAGCACGCGATCAACTGAGCGCTCGTGCGATCCGTTCGACGCCCTGATCGAGCGCGGCTTCATGTGCGCAGAAAGAGAGTCGCAGGAAACCCTCCGCCTCGGCGCCGAAGGCAGAGCCGGGGACGGTGATAACGCCGCTCGTCAGCAGCCTTTCGGCAACTTCCGCGGAGCTGCCGCAGTCGCGCACATCGAGCATGGCGTAGAAAGCTCCTTCGGGGACGATGGCGCGGCGACCCAAGCGTCGGGAGATGAGTTCAAGCAGATGGTCGCGGCGCGCGCGAAAGATGGCGCGGATCTGGCGGCGCGCTTCTTCCGCCTCTTCGGTCCATGCGGCCAGCGCCGCTTTTTGCGAGATGGTGCAGGCGCACGTCGTCACGTAGCCATGAAGCACGAGCGCCGCGCGCGCGACATCGGGCGGGGCGCAGAGCCAGCCCAAACGCCATCCAGTCATGCTCATCGCTTTGGACAACCCGCCGATGACCACCGTGCGCGGGTAGAGTTCCGAAAGCGAAGCAGGACGTTCTGGCGTGTAGTATAGCTCGCGGTAGATTTCGTCGCTGATGACCCACGTCCCGAGTCGGTCCAGCATCTGCGCCATCTGCGCAAGGTCCGAGCGCGTCAGCACTCGGCCAGTTGGGTTTGACGGGCTGATGAGTACGACGGCTTTGATCCGCTGGTCCTGCAGGTGGCGGTAAAATTCCGTCGAATCGAAGGCGAAATCGTTCGTGCTCGGTAGACGATAGAAGACCGGTTCGCCGCCCGCCATACGAACGATGGTCGGGTAGGCGACGAAACCGGGATCAGGCAGGAGCACACGGTCGCCCCGATCGACCAACGTCATGAGCGCAAGATAGAGCGCTTCTTGCGAACCGGCGGTGATCACCACCTGCTCCGGTGATGTGACGAAAGGCGGATGCGCGCGCGCGACCAACTCGCGCAATCTCTCCAATCCAGCGTGCGTCGTGTAGCCGTTCTGCTCTTCGAGCACGATGCGCGCCGCGGCGCGTCTGACGACATCGGGCGTCGGCAGATCCGGTTCGCCGAGACCGAGATTGATGCTGCCTACTGGCGCGCGATCAAAGAGCTGGCGGATGGCGCTCTTTTGCGTGCCGCGCAAACGTGTTGGCGGTTGAAATTCGGGCCATGTCAAATGATCTTCCACAGTCGTCTCCTCTCAGCGTCCACGAGATCCGAAGAAACGACGTCCCATTTGAGCATAGTGGCGTTTTCGATCGGTCTCGAAAGCCATGGAGCGAGGCCCGCTGCCACTCGCCCTAAAAGTATTGCACGCAATGGACGTTTTTGATCGATTTTTGAGAATGAAGCGTGAGAACCGCTGCTTCGCGATTCAACTGGTGCGGAGCCTTGCGGCCAAAGCCACCGACAAAGCCTTTGAAAAGGCTCCGCGCTGGAGGTTGAGGCGGCGCGCGTCGCCCGTCTCTTCGCTCGTGCCGTCAGGCGGATGCCGCCTGCTCGTCGAGTTTCGCCTCGAGTTCGATCTCGACGCCGCCGCGCAGTGCGTTGGAAACGGGACAGGCTTGCTCGGCTTCGCGCGCGATGGCGGCAAAAGCTTCGCCATCGAGGTTGGGAACCTTGCCGCGCGTTTCGAGTTTGATACGCGTGATCTTGAAGCCGCCGGTCGGCTGCGGCGCAACGGTGCAGGTTGCCCGCGTCGTGATGCTCTCCGGTTTGTGCCCTTTACGTTCGAGCGTTGCGGCGAAAGCCATGCTGTAGCATGCCGCATGGGCCGCGGCGATCAATTCTTCGGGGTTGGTCCCCGGCGATTGCTCAAAGCGCGTGGCGAAGCTGTAAGATGTCTCGCGTAGCACGCCGCTTGTGCTATCTATCTTGCCTAGACCATCGCGCAAGCCTCCAGTCCAAGTCGCTTCGGCTGTACGTTGAATGTCGGCCATTCTCCATTTCTCCTTTCTTTGGGCGCTCTGGTCCGAAAACGGACGCTGAAGCGCGCTTCGGTCGGAAGGATCTTCAGTTCTGCTTTTCCCAACATGCAAGGTTGGCAGTTTCGCGTCGGGTTGTCAATCCTCTCCGGCTCGTTATATGTTCTCGCCGTTGCTTGACCGCGTTTGTGACTTAGATGGAGAAGAGAGCGATGCGTGCCGAAAACTTGCCTGTTCTGGATGATGTTTATCCGCTGACCGCTGAGCAGATTGAGAGCTATCATCACGACGGGTTTATCCTCCTGCGCAGCGTGTTGTCCGCTGCGGAGATCGCCGCTTACCGCCCGGCGTTGGTCGAAGCTGTGCGCGAAAACGCTCAACGGCGCCAAAAGCCGAAGAAGATTGACGACTACAGCGACATTTTCTTGCAAGTGACCAATCTGTGGCAGCGGAGCGAAGCCGCGCGTCGGTTCGTCTTTGCCCGCCGGTTCGCACGCATCGCTGCCGAATTAATGGGCGTTGGAGGCGTGCGCCTTTACCACGATCAGGCGCTTTTCAAACCGCCGGGTGGAAAACGGACGCCTTGGCATCAGGATCAAGTCTATTGGCCGCTCGATACGTCGAAGACCGTCACGATGTGGATGCCGCTTGTGGACGCGTCACGCGAGATGGGGACGATGACCTTCGCCGCCGGATCGCACCG
This sequence comes from Pyrinomonas sp., assembly GCF_040289685.1. Taxonomy (NCBI): domain Bacteria; kingdom Pseudomonadati; phylum Acidobacteriota; class Blastocatellia; order Blastocatellales; family Pyrinomonadaceae; genus Pyrinomonas; species Pyrinomonas sp. The sequence continues at coordinate 11,711 of NZ_PSLQ01000035.1, read as the reverse complement.
CGAAGGCCCGTGCGGGGATCTGGTTATCTCGAACGAAGCGGATGAGTTCTATCGCAGACTCATCGCCGAGCGCCAGTACCCACTGATCGGCAACGACCTACGCGCCGGCGACGCGACCTTTCATGCCGGTTATCTGCTGCACTGTGCCGAACCGAACACGACAACTCGCACGCGCGAAGTGATGACCGTGATCTACTACGCCGACGGGGCGCGCCTCACTGAACCGCGCAACGACTACCAGCGCGTGGACATGGAGGTCTTCTTCCCCGGACAACTTCCGGGCGAAGTGGCCGCAAGTCCACTCAACCCGCTTCTTTACGCGGTGGAACAGCATCGCCTCAACGGCTAAAGCTCAGGTTCACGACGCAGATCTCGCCCGACTCACTGTCCGTTGTCCACTTTTGGCGCCATCTGTCTTTCGAGTTGTTCACTCCTGTTGACGATGTTTTGCGTTCGCAGGACGAGCCCGAAAGACCCTTTTGCGTGAACAGGGCGCGTTTTCGCTCCTTTGCGCGGACACGCCCGCGCGCTGCGAAAAGCGGCACGCCAGTTGCTGAAAGTGGTTTGCGAGCACAGGGTGCGGATTCATTGTAGTCCTCACCCCGTAGCCTCAAAGAGAGGCAAAAGCTCCGCCTCTGTGCTCACCTCACGGCAGACCCTCCATTCCGACCTACCGAAGAAGAGGACGTTGATTTTGGGCGGACTACTCCGCCCAAAATGTTGTATGATTGCAACCGGCGGTCTAGGGCTGGGCGCAACGTGCCAGACGGCGCACCCGACTTCCTATTGAGCGAAGAGCCGCGCATGATCGACTACTACGCGATTTTGGGCGTCAAGCGGACGGCAACGGCGGCGGAGATCAAATCCGCCTACCGCCGATTAGCACGCAAACGCCATCCGGATCTGAACGGTGGATCGGAGCAGGCAGCGCGCGAATTCGCTTTGATTGCGCTCGCCTATCGCACGCTGAGCAACCCGCACGAGCGGGCGCGCTATGATGCGCAGTGGAATCGAATCATGCGCAGCGGCTCGGTCTTCGACTCAAACAATCCACACGCCCAACGAATGCGGCGCGCAGCGGCGCAGGCGCGTTGGGATCGCGCCGTCGAGAGATGGTTGGAAGCTGAAAGGCGAGAAGCGTTTATGCGCGCGCAGGCCGTCTTCACGACGGTGACACTCTTTCTGTCAACCTTTTTCGTCGCCATGCTCAAGCCGCGTTTGTGGGAGAGTCTGGACCTGTTCGGGCGGGCAATTCTGCTGACGCTCTTTGTCATCGGCGTTTGGCACTTGGCGGCGCGGTTGCGAACCTGCTTCGCTTACTATACTTACCGCCCGATGCCGATTCAGACTTCGCTCATGCAGGTCGAGCCGGAAAGAAGACCGTTCAGCCGCGCCGTTGCCTCGGCCTTTTTGATCGTCGGTTACATCGTGAGTCTGGCGGCGGGATTGATCGTCGGAGAGCACACCTATTATATCGTCAGCGACATGGCCTTCTTCTTCGATCAACGCTTGCGTCCGGACCTGATCTTTTACCCGCCGATCGCCGTGCTCATCGTCGATACCATGCACGCGGTGGCCTCCAAGATCGATGCTTGAAGGGCGTTGCCGCTTGCGGCGGCGCCCCGTTCTTCGGAGAAAGCGCTCGAAATGACAGCTCAGGGCGACTTGCGACACCGACGCGCTCACGCTCGGATGCGCCCACGCGCACACGAGCGTGCATTGCAGAGCAACGCGCGCGGCGGGTGCTCAAGCGCGCCGCTCTTTCGGTGAGCGAAGTTGCGCTTCCGGCAAGGCTGATTTCGCGCGACACGGCGGTCTCCTCCGACTTTTGGACGTTGAGCTGCTCTACGGCAGCGCGCGTTGGCGAGCCATCGCGCTTGCTTTGAGCCTCGGGATTCAGTTATATTCCGATGCGTCTTCGCCGTTTCGGAGCGAAAACGACGAGCAAAGCAAAACTTCAGAAGCAAGACTAGACGGTGAGAAAAGCAGACTTTCGTTCTCGCTCGATTGACCAAAATTCGCCGACGGTCCGGCGCAACTCCTCGTAACAGATTGCGCTTGGCCGTCGCGCCTCGCGCAAGGAGCTACGAAGATGGCCAAGCGATTGACAGACCGCCAGCGCCTCGCTCTCAAACTCGACTCTTTAACCGATTCAGAGGTTCAAGAGGTTCTCGACTACATCTCGATCATGGAATCGATGCGGCGCGCTCGCTCGCTGGCCGTTGCGTGGGATGACGACTTGCTCACGCACCTTGCGAACGAGCGCGAAAACAGGCGTGCGCGACAAGCTTTCGAATGGGAGGCTGCCCGACGGCGCGCCGAACGCCGAGCTGCTTCCGTCTTCGCCCCGCACCCATGATCCGAGCGCGGTCAACTGAAAGAGCGGTGATCGCGCGTCACGTCAATACCCCACGGCTTGCAGCCAGAGACCCCCGACGCTGGGAAGAACGGGTGGCGCGCTTGGCGCTCATCCTTTCTCGTTCTGTCTCATCAGCGACGCAGCGAAGAAATCTCGCGCGCTTGATGCGTGAACGCGCAGTTTGCCCCGTTTTTCTGATCGTCCGGTTGCCGGTGGGAGCAAACGTCCGGCGCCTCGCGCTCTGCTCCGTTGTCATCCTTTCGCTTTCCTTTTCGGCCCATGTCCTTGCGCTCCAGACACGATCTTCTGCGCCGATCCTCTTCGACGCGAACGTAGCGATCGAACGTCAAAAGCGGCGCACCTTGTCGTCGGATGTCGAAGAGCGACGCGATGCTGTGATGCGCCTTGGCGCGCTCGGAAGAAGCGATGCCGCGCGTGCTGCGGCCATCGCGCTCGACGACCCGGATGCCAAAGTGCGTGCGGCGGCAACCTCTGCCGTGCTCGCTCTCCCTGCGGATGAGGCGGCGCGCCTGCTCATCCCCTTGTTGCGCGACCGCGATGAGTTCGTGCGGCGAGAAGCTGCCTACGCGCTCGGGCGGACGAAGAGTCAACTTGCCGTCGAGCCGCTCATCGAAAGTCTGTTGCGAGATCGTCACCACGGCGTGCGCGCCGCAGCCGCCGTCGCATTGGGAGAGATAGGGGATAGGCGGGCTGTGGCAGCGCTCGTGCAGAGCTTGAACCGACGCTTTCGTGCCAGCGGCATCTCCGGTTTATTCGGACGCCGCGAACCGGAGAATGAGTTCGTGCGGCGCGCTGCAGCGCGCAGTCTGGGTCAAATCGGACGGAGCGAGGCTGTGCCCGCATTGATCGCTGTTTTGACCGATAGACGATCCACAGACGATTTGCGCCGTGAGGCCGCACGCGCCCTTGGATCAATTGGCGACCCGCGAGCTGAACCAGCTCTGCGCGCCCTGCTCACGGCGCGCGACCCTTATCTAGCGGAGGCTACGCGCGAAGCGTTGAACCGATTGAGAGCTCCCGGTCCGCTGCAGCCGTGGCGACGGTGATCGGCGCGTGACGCGCGCGTTGGTTGGCTCGCTTTCGTTCCTTCCCGTTCGCAGTACAACGGCGCGAGGACATCTCGCTGCAGACATGTGGAGCATCAATCTGGCCTCGCACGAACGCTTCGCAGTGGGCCGACTTTTTGCGACAAAGACGGCTATCAAGTTCGGTGTGATTTTGGAAAAGCACTCCGAAAAACGATGAGGAGCGGGCTTGCAGCCCGCTCCTCATCGTTTTCGAATCGAATCCCGAGGACTTCAGTTTTCCGACTTTTCGCCGCGGGCTTGACCGCGCTTGGCTACCTTGGTTTGCGGAAGCGAGAGGGCTGCTCCGCCAGAGCGCGTCTGCGTGTGCTCTGGTGGCGCGTCCTCTTCATCGAAATCGCTCACCAGCGCGCCGCCGGAACGCTTGGTGAAGACGAGTTTTTCGGCTTTCGGGTCGAAATCGACGACGACGAGATCGCCCAAGCCGACTTGTTCGGTGGCGACCAAATTCGAAAGCGGATAGACGAGGAAGCGCTCGACAGCGCGTTTCAAGTGGCGCGCGCCGTATTTGAAATCGATGCCCTCGCGCAAGAGGAACTCTTTGGCCGCTTCGGAGCACTGGAAGATGAACTTGACGCCTGCGCCGCGCATGATGCGTTCTTGCACGGCGGCGAGTTCAAGATCGAGGATACATCTGAGGTGGTGCTCCTTGAGCGCGCGGAAGACGACCACCTTGTCGATGCGGTTCATGAATTCGGGACTGAACTTGCGGCGCGCCGCTTCAAGCGCGGTGCGATAGATCTTCTGATCCACCTCGGTGTCTTCGGCGTTGCGCGCGCCGGGGGCTGGAGCAAAGCCGATGCCGCCTGAGACGAGTTCGGACATTTCGCGCGCGCCCAAGTTCGAGGTCATGATGATAAGGGCACGCGAGAAGTCGACGCGGCGGTTGTCGCCGAGCGTCAAAGTAGCCTTGTCGAGGATGCCGAGCAGCAATTGCCACAAAGCGTCAGACGCCTTCTCGATCTCGTCGAAGAGGACGAGGCTGAGCTTGTTCTCCTCGGTTTGGAACCGGTCGAGGTTCTCCTGCGTAAGCAGCGGGCTGGTTTCGCGATGGCCCAAGTAGCCTGGAGGGCTGCCGATCAGTTTGGCGATCTCGTGCGAGTGTTGAAACTCGGCGCAATCGATCTTGATGACGGCATTGGGATCGCCGAAGAGGACTTCGGCCGCGGCCTCGACGACGCGCGTTTTACCCGACCCCGTCGGCCCCAAAAAGAGCATGGTGCCGATGGGGCGATTGGGCGGGTTCATCCCGGCAAGATAGATCTGATACAGGCCGCTCATGCGACGCACGGCCCGCTCTTGGCCGACGATGCGCGCGGCGAGCTTCTCCTCGAACTCGCGCGCTCGCGGACTCTTCTGATCTGGATCGAGAACGACAAGGTCGTGTCTTCTTCTTTCTGTCATTTCCGCTATCATGGTGACCTCCTTGCCGAAAGATGACCGACAGCCTTTTTCTTCGCGGATGGTCTCAGTCGAGGCCATTTACGCTCCGCGGTCATCTCTCATGCAAGCGGCGCACCGCTACTTCTGTTGATGCCCGCCTGAAGCGTTCGGTTCGCTCCTTGCCGACAACGCCATCGCGCGGCGGACGCAAACGACCCATTCGAGATCATCTCGAACCACTTGAAAGGCGCAAAATATAAGGCTTACGTCTGTTTTAATCAAGATCTTCGCGCGCGTAAGCGTCCTAGCCTGACAAATTGCGTCAGGAGGTTTTTGACACTTCGTGTCAACGTCGCCCGTCATCCGTGCGCGAAAGCGTCGAAAAATCGCACGTAAACGTCAAGCGGTGTCACGAAAGCGTCAACCGCTTGGCCGTTGCGCGCCCAATGCTCTGCACTTTGGCTGCGCACCTAGCTTGAGTTTCAGTCGTAGTACTCGAGTCCGAGGTGTGTGATCAGCTCTTCGCCGCGAAGGTGTCGGAGCGTGTTCTTCAGTTTCATCAATTGAATGAACAGATCATGCTCCGGATAGAGTCCGGGAGCCGTCATCGGCGATTTGAAGTAGAAGGAGAGCCATTCTTGGATGCCGCGCATTCCGGCGCGCTGCGCCAGGTCGAGAAAGAGGGCCAGATCGAGCACGATGGGCGCGGCCAAGATGGAATCGCGGCACAGGAAATTGATCTTGATCTGCATCGGATAGCCGAGCCAACCGAAGATGTCGATGTTATCCCATCCTTCTTTGTTGTCGCCGCGCGGCGGGTAGTAATTGATGCGCACGAGGTGCGAAAAGTCTTTGTAGAGTTCTGGATAGAGATCGGGCTGAAGGATGTATTCGAGGACCGAAAGTTTCGATTCTTCTTTGGTTTTGAAGGACTCCGGATCGTCCAATACTTCGCCATCGCGGTTGCCGAGGATGTTGGTCGAATACCAGCCATGAAGCCCGAGCAGACGAGATTTCAAACCGGGCGCGATGATCGTCTTCATCAAGGTCTGACCGGTCTTGAAGTCCTTGCCACAGATGGGGACGTTCCGTTCGTTGGCGAGTTCGACCATGGCCGGGATATCCACCGTCAGATTCGGCGCGCCGTTGGCGAACGGGATGCCAGCACGAAGCGCCGCGTAGGCGTAGATCATCGAAGGCGCGATCGCCCGATGATTCTCTTTGAGCCCCTTTTCAAACGACCGCAACGTGCGATGGACGGGGTGTGGTTTCATGAAGACTTCTGTGGAAGCCGCCCAAATCATCACCAAGCGTGCACAGCGGTGGCGACGTTTGAACTCGGCGATCTCCTCGATGAGTTGTTCGGCCAAGTCCATCTTCGTTTTGCCCTCTTTGACGTGCGTGCCATTTAGTCTTTTGACGTAGCGCTGATCGAAGACGGCGCGCATCGGCTTGATCTTTTGCAATTGCGGTTTGAGTTGCGCAAGCAGCTCCTTTTCGAGCACGCCCGCTTGCAATGCGGCTTCATAAGCCGAATCGGGAAAGATGTCCCACGCGCCGAAGACCAGATCATCGAGTTCAGCGAGCGGCACGAAATCTTTGATCTTGGGCACGCGGTTGTCTGTTCTTTTGCCGAGGCGGATCGTACCCATCTGCGTCAAACTGCCGACCGGCTCGGCTAGACCTCGTTTGACGGCTTCGACGCCCGCAATGAACGTCGTGCTTACAGCGCCCAATCCGACGAGCAGAACGCCCAATCTGCCTTGCGCTGGAGCGATCTCCGCGCCTTTTTCGACGGCCATCTTCATCCCTCCGGAGAAACGGGGTTAGATTTGCAATGGCAAGAGCATATACGCCGAGACGCGCGTGCGTCTTGCGCTATCTTGCGAAAAAAGAGCGCTCGATTGCTCTTTTCGCGTTGCTTGCGCGGCGGGAGCCTGTGGAAGAACGGTCTCGTCGTCGCACGCTCTTCGCTTCTCAGCGCTTTGACGCACTACGCTTTCCGCGCGTTGATGCTGCGCGGAAAGCGCGCGGCGCGAGTCCGGTCGTTTGGCGAAAGGCTTTGGCGAAGTGACTTGGGCTGTTGTAGCCGACGCGCGTAGCGACCTCGGTGATGGACAGATCGGTCTCCGCCAACAGGATCTCCGCGCGCGCCAACCTCAGGGCTGACAGATAGGCATGTGGTGTAGTGCCGGTCGCCCTCTTGAAGAGGCGCGCGAAGTGAAAAGGTGACAGATAAGCCGCCGCGGCCAGTTCTTCGAGCGGTAGTTCGCGTTCGAGTTGCGCGTGCATCAGTTCGACGGCGCGGCGCAAGCGACGATCGACCAAGCCGGCGCGCGTCAGTTCCAGCGCATCCGCGCGCCGTATTTTGGCGTAACGGCGCAGGAGATGGACCACGGTCTGCTCAACGAGCGCCGCGGTCACCATCTCTTTGCCGGCTTCGTCGGCGGCGAGCTCTTCCGTTAGGTCGCGTGCGTAGCGCACGAGCCGCGCGTCGCCCGTGATGTGGTGCGCGTCGAACTCGATGAGCGCATCGCTGCGTGCGACGCGTGCGCGCACGGCGCAATCGAGGATCAGAGTTGGCGAAAGCGACAAGAAGAGCGATTCCGCCGCTTCGCGTGCGTGCGCGCGAAGCATCTCGCGCGGCAGCGCGATCAACGCATCGCCCGGTTGCGCGGCTCCCGTGCGCCCGGCGACATTGAATCGCCACTCGCCGTCGAGCAGAACCAGCAAGATGTAGTTCGGGCGCGCTTCCGCTTGCCAACGAGCGCGGCGCGAGCGACGATGGTGCAGCGTGTAGCGTGCGTCAACGAGAATGCGATCGAAGGTGTCCGCGTTGTGCGGCATTTCGTATCGGTAAGGAGAACATTACCGAAGCGATCAGACGGGCGCAAGGCGCCCTAAAAAGGGTGGCCGCTGTTCATGTGCGTTGCGAGCAGTAGAGGCGAAAGTCCATCTCGGGGAAGATCGAATCGCGCCTTTCGATCTCCGCAAGGCGTACGGCGTCGATCTGCCCGCGTTCGATGTCGTCGGCCAAGAGGTTGAAGCGGTGGATATGGGCGCGGAAACGGCGCACAGCATATTCGACCGTCGTCCCTTGGTAGATTTGAAACGCCCAATCGCTCGACTGGGCGAGCAACAGTTCGCGCGCCGCTTGATCGAGCGCGCGGCGCGTCAGTTCATCTGCGTTTGTTACGTGTGCGTCGGCCAATGACGTCATGCGCGCTTCGGCGGCGTGTTGGTAAGGGTACATCCACGCCGTGCCTTCGTTCAGCCAGACTTTGAAATAGCCCTCAGCTCCCCAAGATGACTGGGCCGGTTGCTGCATTTGGATCGGTTGCCCGAGATCCAAATAGTCGCCAGGCGACACCGGTCGAATGGCTTCGCGCTGTTGGTGGAGCAAGCGGAAGACGAAATCGAGAAATTGCGGTCCTTCGTACCACCAGTGACCGAAGAGTTCTGCGTCGTAAGGCGAGACGATCAGCGGCGTGCGCCCGGACAAAACCGGGCGTAGGCGCGCCGCTTGTTCAAGGCGCGTGCGGACGAAATGCTCGGCGTCGAGCAGCGCCCTTTGCCGCGCCGCTTCGGGATCGTAGGGCACTTTTTCGTGCAACGGCACGTCGCGTCCAGTGATGCGATGATACTTCAACCCCAAATGACGGCGCTGCCCGTCGCTGTGCAGATGCGGTTTGAGGTAGTCATAGGGCGCATCCCAACCTATATCGCGGTAAAACTCGCGGTAATCTGGGTGGCCCGGATACCCAGTGATGGAGCTCCAAACCTGCTGGCTTGTCTCCGGGTCGCGGGCGAAGACGGCCACTCCGTTCGGGCAACGCACTGGCGCGTGCACGCCGTAACGCGGACGCGGGTCTCCGTAGAGGATGGCGTGCGCATCGACGATGAAGTATTCGAGCCCAGCGGCTGCTAGAAGCCTTTCCAATCCCGGCTCGTAAGCGCATTCGGGAAGCCATATGCCCCGCGGTTGGCGTCCGAAATGTTTCCGGTAGTTTCGCACCGCCACTTCAATCTGCGCGCGGCGCGCTTCTTCGGTTGAGATAAGCGGCAGAAAGCCGTGCGTTGCGCCGCAAGTGATGATTTCGAGCACGCCAGCATCTTGAAGTTCGCGAAAGGCGCGCACGAGATCGCGCTGGTAAACCTCTTCCCAAAGGTGGCGCGCCGCAGTCAAGTTTTCGTGGTACATGCGCGCGGTCGCGTGAAACTCCGGCGCTTGGCGTGCCGTCCTCTCCAGTTCCTTTTCGACCAGCGCCAACAGATTTTCGAGGTGGCGTGTGTAGCGCGCGCGCAACAGTTCGTCCGCCAGCATCTCGCACAACGGCGGCGAGACGTTCATCGCCAAGCGCGGTCCAGCGCCGAGCCGTGCGAGATTTGAAAAGACGAAGATGAGCGGCAGATAGACCTCCGTGATCGCTTCATAGAGCCAATCCTCCTCGAGGAATTCGGGATGCTCCGGATGGCGCACGAAAGGCAGATGAGCGTGAAGCACCAAACTGAAATAGGCTTCGGGCATGTGGCGTTTGATTCGTTTACTGATCACGGCGCTTCGCCGGCGATCAAGCCTTGAAAGCTGTCGGTGGATGTGGCCCGATCGCTCGACCGGCACCCGCCGCGCCGGCGATCTTCAGCCCTTCGCCAGCAACCTTCCTGCAGCGAGACTCGGCATGAAACGCGAAAACGGGCCGCGCGGCATGAACGACTCGCTGGCACCGTATGGGCCGAGCGAGGAAATCTCCGCGGCGAAGGGAAGCGCTGCACGCAGCGCTGCGCGCAGAGCCTTATAGTCGAAGGTTGAAAGCCACGCGATCAGTTCGGGCGCGAAGATCCTCTGCAATTCTTCCAGCGACAGCCCAGCAGCCAAAGCCGCGAGCAGGCGTGCCCTTTCGGGCGAGAGTTCGGAAAAGATCTCCGCCGGCAAGTCAGCCACACGCATCGGCGTCGCTTCGAGCGCTGCCCCAAGCGCGTCCAATGCCTGGCCTGCTTCGACGAGCATTCGGACAAAGGCTTCCGGCGGCGCTTGGAACTCAAGCGTTTGGTCTAACAGCGGCGACACACTGGCGCGCGGCGTGCGCACCTCATTTGAAACGAGCAACCGGATGAACGGACGCCCCGGAGCGAATAGCCCTAGTTCGACGCGATAAAGCCGCGCCGGAAAAACATCGAACCATTCGTTGCCGTCAGGCGACGCCGGACGCAAGTGCTGTTGGCCGCCGAGCAGATCGGTCAAGCGAACGAAGAGCGCGTATTGCGTCGCGCGGTCGCCGAAGATGCGGCGCAACGTCGCAAAGGGATCATGCGCTAAGCTCCAGTAGAGGAAAAGCCGGTAGGGCGATTGAACGAAGAGCCTGATGCGATCGGCGCGCGGCAACGGCGGCAACGGCTCGACCTCGGGAAGCGCCGCAAGCTTTTGCGCCGTCTCTTCGACTCGCGCGCACAACGCTTCCAGCATGAATTCGGCGGAGCTAGGGCGAAAATCGGATGACATGCTTCTTCTTGCGGGCGAGCGCAAACAGCGATCGAATGACGCCCGTCTCCCGCGATCCGCGATCTTTACGGTAGAGCCGACACAGTTTGACCGAGCTGCACGGCTCGTGTCAACCGAGGCTTTCCGCCGCTCGTTGGCTTCGAGACTTTTTCGCGTTCGGAAAAGCTTTCAGGGGGAAGCTGGCTGCGCGCCGCACTTGATCGCTGACGGTGGCTCCGTCCCTGCTGTCGGTCCAGCGTTGTGAGAGATTCTTTTCAGCTTGATGGTGAGCGTGCCGAGATCGCTGCTCATCTCAGCTCTTACCGGAAGATGGCGCCCGTCGGTCGTGATCCAAAGCGACATATGTCCATTGCGCTGGACCAACCCGGTGGGACCGAACAGCCCGACATCGAGGTGCACTGTCTCGACTTCGCCGAGAACGGTCTTGAGCCGTTTGATCTCCAATGCGCGAACCGGCACGTTATAGGTCCGTCCCGCGTCACTGATGACGAGCGTGAGCTGTTCTCCCGGAACGAACCGTTTGGTCCGCAGGTAGTAGATAGCAGTGAGCAGATCGTAGAGCGGCGCCCCGCCCATGCGATTGGTGACTACGTTGGGCGCGCGCGTCGGATCACGCGGATCGTGCTCGGTCCAAGTCAGACGGCCGTTGTTGCGATCGAACGTTGCGCAACCGACGCGCACGCGCGAGCCTTGCTGGTCGTATTTCTTCGTTTCGATCACGTTGAAAGATGACGCCTCGACGCGCGATTCAAGCTTGTATTGAAAATCGATGCCGAACAAGCGGTGAAACCAGCCGACTGCGTGCGCTTCGCCCGTAAACAGCAGGGGCGGCTCGGACGCGGCGCATACGGAACGCAATGGCGTTGTCAGCGCGTCAAGCGAAGCCAATTCGTTCCCGGCGCAAGACGATGGTGCACGTTGAGACACGAACCGAAACTCGGCGATGTTGATGTTGCGCAAGACGAGTTTGGAGAACTCTCCTTCGTAAATCAGCTCCTCTTGTGGAAGGAAAGGGAACTTCTCGTTTCCGGCCATCTTCGCACCTTGTCCCCACGCTGTTTGGCCGCATTGGAGGGCAGCGAGCAAGATCGTCACAATCACAAACCGGGCTTTCATCGGATCACGACGGCGCGGAGACCCCTGCCTTCAGGCATGGGGAGGAGCGCCGCCTTGCCTCCTTTCACACGCCTTACATGAAGGCGGGGTAGAATTTTTCTGGCGGCCGGGCAGCCCCGTCTGCGCGTGGAGGGAGCGTAAGACCCAGCACGCGCTGCGGCTGTGCAGGGCAGCACCCGACGAAGCGCGAACCATCTCGGATCACCTCCGGGAATCCCCCGGCTGCGTGCCGTGGGGAGGATGTCAA
>NZ_PSLQ01000034.1:25333-34304 GCF_040289685.1 Pyrinomonas sp. | reverse complement strand
TCGCTCCCGTCGATCGCTGTGGCTACCTGCGGTTAAAAAAGTTCTTAAAAACCCTGGGTTCAAGGCATTTGCCATCACCAGCACTGTCGGGCTTCTAAGCTCAAACACCTTATGCCCTGAGCTTTATTCTACCCTTCTGGCCCAAACACCTCATGAGCCTTCACCGCTCTTGGGCTTGTTTTGCGCAAACTGGGTTAGCTGCCTCCAGAGTGCTCTCCGATCCGCTCTAGCCAAGCGACCACCTTCGCCAGAGCGATCGCGAAATCGCCCGCGTTGACGACGGAAAGGAAGCAAAAAGGACTGTAAACTTCTTGTCTGAAATCTTTCAGCTTTTTGTCAAGACAGATCGAGACGCCGTCAACTATTAAGATGTGGCGCAAGGGGCTTCATGCGCTGCTGCATTGCAAAGCAAGAGGCCTGCTTGAGAAACAAGTTTTAACGCAGAGCGGCGCTTGCCGCTTGCTGAAAGTCATTTCATAAGCCCCGTCAGCTCTCTCATGCCCCGAGAAAGCAGGCAGTGGCGCGATCTTCAACTATGCAGAGTGCCTCACTTCAGAAAGGAGAAACAGCGATGACTCGCAAGTTCAACTTTTTCCTCGCAAGCGCGATCCTATGCTTGTGGTTGTCGAGCGCGATCAATGCCGATCCGCTCTCCGTTACGACCACAAGCAACGCGAACACGCTGGCCAACACATTGTTAGCCTCATCGAGCGGTATCACCATCAACAGCGCGACCTACACCGGTGCCAACAACGCTTCCGGTACCTTCAGTGGCGGCACCGGGGTTATCGGCTTTGAAAGCGGCATCGTCCTGACCACGGGCGATGCGCAATTCGTCATCGGACCGAACAACACTGGCGATGCAGGCACAGATAACGGTGCGCCAGGGACATCGTTGATCTCAGACAGTTTCAACGCGTCCATACTGGAGATCGTTTTCACCCCGGCGGGCAATCAAATTCAATTCAGTTACGTTTTCGGCTCGGAAGAGTACAACGAGTACGTTGGCTCTCCATTCAACGACGCCTTTCGCTTTCTGGTTAACGGAGTGAACTATGCGCTCATTCCGGGCACGACGACTCCGGTTGAGATCAACAACGTTAATAACGGCTTTGCCAGCGGACGCAACCGAGCGACCGGCCCGTGCACGAACTGCAGTTTCTACATCGACAACAATCCATTTCCGGGCAACACCAACGGACCGTTCAACACGCAGCTTGACGGCTTCACGACGGTGTTGAGCTTCGTCGCGCCGGTCAATCCGAACGTGCAGAACACGCTGACGCTGGTCATCGCTGATCGACACGATGCAATTTTGGATTCTGCCGTCTTCATTAAGGGCGGCAGCTTGCAGGTTTGCGGCGGGCCGGATCAGCCTCCTTGCCAGCCCCCCTCGGCAGTTCCCGAGCCGACGACGATGCTGCTTCTCGGCACGGGATTGGCTGGCGTGGTTGGCGCAGTCAAGCGTCGCAGATCTCGCATGGGAAGGTAAGACCAAAAGCACAGCGCTTGCCGTTACGTCAGGGGTTTATCAAGGAACCACATGGCGTTCGGCTGCGGAGCGGTCTCGCGCAGAAGCTTTACAAAACTTCCGCGCGAGACCGCATATCTGCGCTGATCTGCACTGATAAGCTCTAATCTGCTCGACCACACGAGCGCAAAGGATTCTGCGCAAAGCCATGGCGCTGTTCCGCGTAAAGATCATGGACCAGCGCCGAAAGCGTTGCCGAAATTTCGCGCGGACCGAAGTCGCCTTGAGCCACGTTGCAGCGCACAGAAGGGTCGTTAACTCGCCCTAATTCCACGCGGACCGAAATCGCATTGCGCATCTCTTCCTTTCGCGTAGCGCGAACTGCTCATTGATACTTTGCGCGGAACGAAGTCGCATTGTGCCGCCAGCGTTCAGGTCAGTACTGCTTCCCGCCTGCGGCGAGGAGCAGAGATCGCGCCTGACGAAAGAGGTTCGTCCAGTCTATCGCGCAAACTTGCAGTGAACGCATGCGCCCAGCACTCGGTTGCTGAATCGGTCACTGAATTCGTCGAACGGTTGATTGTGGACCCGCGGTGAACATATATGCTCGGCACGGTCGAGCACCGGCTTTGGAACGGCGATCAACCTCGTCAGACGGCTTGCGGTAAACCAGCGCGTTCGGCGCGACTGGGATCTTCGCCCGGCCCCGCGACGGCGAGGCGCTTTGTCAGGCTGCATTCGCCCGACCTTGTAAGTTACACTTTTGCGCATGAAGCTTGGGGAACTAGCTCGGCAAACGGGCGCGCGTCTCGAAGGCGATCCAGAGATCGAGATCACTGGGGCGGCGGGATTGGATGAAGCGACGCAAGGTCAAGTGACCTTTCTCGCCAACCCGCGCTATACGCCGCGCGTGCGCACAACACAAGCCTCGGCCATCTACGTCGCCGAAGAGGCTGAGGTGGACCGTCAGGACATCGCTCTCTTGCGCACGCGCGATCCGTATCTGGCCTACACGCGCGCCCTTCGACTGTTCCATCCCGAACCGGAGGTCACGCCTGCTATTCACCCGACTGCGGTGATTGACCCATCGGCGCGCATTGGAAAAGATGTCTGGATCGGCGCCTACGTCGTCATCGGAAGCGAGGTCGAGATCGGCGACGGGGTGCGCGTCCACCCGCACGTCGTCATCTATGAACGCGTGCGCATAGGACCGGGTTCGATCATTCATTCCGGCGTCGCCATCCGCGAGGATTCATGGCTCGGCGCGCGCGTGCGCGTGCACAACAACGCAGTCATCGGCGCTGATGGTTTCGGTTACGCCAAGGACGAAGAAGGCGGCTGGCTCAAGATTCCGCAAACGGGACGCGTGCGCATCGAAGACGACGTCGAAATCGGCGCGTGCACGACCATTGATCGCGCGTCCGTGGGCGAGACCGTCATCGGACGCGGGGCGAAGATAGATAATCTGGTCCAGATCGGCCATTCCTGCACGGTCGGCGAAGATGCGCTCCTTTGCGCGCAAGTGGGGCTGGCCGGAAGCTCGCACATCGGGCGTCGCGTCATCCTTGCCGGGCAAGTTGGCATCGCCGGGCATTTGAAGGTCGGCGATGATGCCGTGCTGACGGCGAAAAGCGCGACGAGTCATGACGTTCCGCCCGGCAAAACGCTCTCCGGCATCCCTGCCTTCGATAACCGCGAGTGGTTGCGTGCCACGGCAGCCTTTCGTCGCCTCGGCGACATGCACAAAACACTGCGCGCTCTGGAGGCGCGTGTGCGGCAGTTGGAAGAGGAGTTAACCGCGCGCCAGCAAGAACATCGAAGCGAGGCGTCCGAATAAGTAAAACGCGCGCATCGCTCGAAGAGCGGAGTTCGCTAGGAGCCGCCTTTGGGTGCCGAATGGGATCGAGCCGACGGAATTGAACCTCACGGCGCCTTCTGTCGGGGAGCGCTTTTCGGATGCTGATCCAGCTCGACTGCGGAGAAGAAGCGCTTTTTCGCAGTGCCGTTTCAGCTTGACAGCGGAGAGGCGGAGGGCGATAATGGCATTTGAAAACGGCTTTCAATTTCGTTTCGAGGGGCCATACTCCCCTCCGATCTAGCATCAGGGAGCCGAAGAACTCCTGTGAACACAAGCGGCAACGCTACGCTCAAAATAGTTCCCGCAACGGGCGCGGATCAGCAGATCGAAGTGATCATTGACGAGGCTGATGGGCGCGTCGCGCTTCGCTATTCGACTTGGACGGACGGTTTAGGATGGTGCGCGCAGAAGACCATTTGGCTCGACGGCGCGCAGCTTGATCACTTGCATCGCGCCTTGACCGTCGCGCGCGCTCGGTTGCGTCGCGTGCATGGGGAAGAGAAGGCCGTTCCGGCAAAGATCATTCATCTACCGATCATCGCCCACTCTCGCATTCAAACCTGAAAGACTTCTTTGTGAAAAGAGGCGGCGCCGCTTCGCGCGAAGCGGCGCCGCCTTTCATGGTAGGGGCTAGAGAGAGCTTCAGCTCACTTGACGCAAAGTTATCCGTTCGTTCGCAACCTTCGCTTGACGCTCCGACGTCAGCTTCTCCAATTCGTCGATGTGCATCTGTTCTTCGGCCATGCGTTCTTCGAGTTGGAATTGCGTAGCGCGTTCGGCGTCGGTGCATGCTTCCCAAGCGACGACGTAGGCGGCCATCGCTTCTCTCTCTAGTTCGAGATCCTGTTTGAGCATTTCGGTCAAGTCGGTCGATTGCCGAATCACCGCCGGCTCGACCGTCGGCACGCCGCCCAACGCGACGATCTTGTCGCCGAGCGTGGTCGCGTGTTCGTGCGCTTCTTCCGACTGCTTGCGGAAGAACTCGCGATAGACTTCACGTTCCGGGCCGGTGACGAGAAAGCTATGCTGCAAGTATTGGATCACTCCGGCGAGTTCAAGGCTCAAAGCGCGATTCAAAGCGTCGATCAGTTTCGTGTTGGCCATTCTTCATCCTCCAATTATTCAGAACTGCGAGTCGTTCACGAATGATACCGGAGCGGCACTCAGCTTGTCAACGTAAATTCTTACTGATCAAAGACTTAGGAATGAAATCCGCTTTCAATTTCGCCGTCCTCCGAGGCCCGCCGCGGCAGGAGCTTCGCTTTGCGAAGCGCGAAACCGTCTTCAGCGCGTGGCCTCGCTATGTGACGGCTCCGCCATCGATGATGACCACTTCGCCGTTCATGAACGAATTGCGGTCGCTCACCATGAAAGCGGCGTATTCGGCTAACTCTTCTGGGCGGCCCAATCGTCCGCGCGAGACCCAGAAATCGTGCATCTCGAGCAAGCGCGCTGGGAGCGTGTGGGCCAGCTCCGTATCGAAGATGCCGGCGGCGATGGCGTTGACCGTGATGCCGAAGGCGGCGGCTTCGCGCGACAAGCACTTCGTGAACCCGATCATCGCCGCTTTGGACGTGGCGTAGTGGACCGATGTCGGAAGCGCGCGGATGGCAGCGATCGAGGTGATGTTCAAGATGGTGCCGCGCCGCTGGCGGATCATCTGTTTGTAGATCGGCTTGGTGACGGCGAAGAGGCTGTTGACGTTGGTATTGATCACTTCGTCCCAGGCGCGATCGGTGGTCGTCGCGAAGTTATCGCCGCGATTGATGGCGGCGTTGTTAACGAGTATGTCTATGCCGCCCCAAGCTTCGACCAGTTCGCGCGTGACGCGCTTCATGCCGACGCGGTCCGTGACGGAGATTTTGAAAGCCAATGCGCGTCGTCCGTAAGCTTCGATCTTGTCGCGCACCTGTGCGGCGAGATCATCGCGCGATTGGTAGTTGAATGCGACGTCGGCTCCCTCGCGAGCGAAGACCTCGCACATCGCCGCGCCGATGCCGCGCGTGCCGCCTGTGATGAAGGCGCGTTTACCTTCCAAAAGCAAGCTCAACTCCGTCGCCTTTCCTCAAAAAAGCCCGCGGCTTCGGCGGGCGCGATGAACTTTTATAAACTCAAAGCCGCGCTTCTTGCAAACCCAGCGAAGAGCGTGATTGAAAACGGCGGGCATCAGAGATTCGACTTCGCGCGAACAGGTTGCAAGTCGAAGATCATTGGTTCATGTTCGCAAGGTTCAAACTCGCGCGGAGAGGTTTCGACTCGAAGATGGCGTGCTAGCGTTAACGATCGCTGTTGTGAGGGCGCGCGTCGCGACGCCGCTTGGTCGGCAACGAGCCGGGAAGGTTTAAAGCGTCTCGGCGCTCGGTTTTGCGCCGTGCGGCAAGAGCGCGGCGATCTCTTCGATGATGCGTTGCGTTGCGTGCGGGACGACGAGGCCGGCGGCAGCGGCGCGCATGGAAGCGTAATAGCGCGCGTCTTCCATCATTCGTCGGACCACCGGCACGATGTCGGAAGCGCGCGTGAGCAGCACGCCTGCGCCGCGCTGGACCAGAGCGCGGGCTGCCCCTGCTTCTTGAGGCATGGGCGGTGTGGTCGCGTCGGCAATGATCGGCACGCGACAGGCGAGCGCCTCAAACGTCGTCAGTCCGCCGAGCTTGGAGATCATCACGCTGGCGGCGCGCATGAGCTGTTCGATTTGCTCCGTGTAACCGACGATCTTCACCGGAAAGCGCGCGGCGCGCGCGACCCGTTCGGCCTCGGCGCGCAGCTTCTCATTCTTACCGGCGAGAAAGATCGCTTGCACGTCGAGATCGCCGCGCACGAATTCGCGAAAGATCTTCGGGATGTTGCCGCCGCCGATCCATCCGGCGTTGACGAAGACGGTGAACTTATCTGGATCCAATCCCAAAGCTTGGCGCGCGCGGCGCGCAGCGCCTTCGTCCCACTCGCTCCGTTCGAATTTCGGGTGGACCGGCATCCCGCAGACTTTTATGCGCTCAGGCGCGACGCCGTACTCGATCAACTGCCGACGCGCTTCGTCGCTCGCCACCAAGTAGAGCCGCACATCATCGCACGCCCAGCCGCGCCAGAAGCCATCGAACGGATCTGTGACCACTGTGACGAGCGGGATGCGGTCGGCCAAGCCGAGCTCCTTGAGGACGCGCGCGATGCCATGTTGTGTGAGCGGATGGACGCTGATGACGATGTGCGGGCACCAGCGCTCGAACAGATCGCGCACGTAGCCGACCGTCCGTCGGTAGAAGAAGTCGCGCGTTTCCGGGCGAAAACGGTTGACGGCCCAGTAGAGGTATTTCATCCAGTGTTGCCGGTGGCGCAACATCCAGTTGTAGAACCGGACCAGCCGCGCGGTGAGCGAATGGGCCTCTTCGATGGCGCGAACGACGCGCACGGCGTATGAGTCGCGGCGAAAGAAGCGCTGCACGCCCGCGACGATGGCTGCCGCCGCTGAACGGTGACCGCCGCCCGTGTCCGAAGAGATGATGAGGATCTTCGGAACGGTGAGGCCAAGGTGCGCGCCATTCCAATGCAGCGAAACGGAGCGTCGGTCTGGCTCCAGATCGAACACGGCTTTGTCTCGCTTCTTTGCGTCCATCTTCATCAGAGCGCCGATGGCGAGTTGCCTTGGGCGCGCCATCCGATCGCGACCTGTTGGCTCACGATCCTTCACTTCACCCGAGGGTTTCGAACTCATTCGGAAGCGCTCGTTCAAGCTTTCACCGCCAAGCTTTCGCCCTCTTCCGTTTGGGCGCGTGCGAGTTCGCGTCGCGCCCGTTTCATCTCCCGCTCCAGACGCTTGATCTGGATCAAGTGCTTCGGGTTGAAGGCGAGGCTCGGATAGTAACAGTTCGATTCATGCGTGCAGAAGCAGCCGTCGGCCACTTTGCGCCGCCGCGCTTTCATCGCCGGCGAATTCCACAACCGCCAGAAGTTCCAATCGTAGTCGCGCAAGTTGCCGACGGGCGCGAGGTTCTCGCACGAAGAGACGGTCCCTTCGTCATAGATGACGGCCCCAGCCGTTCCGGCATAGCAACGCAGTTGTGGGCGGTTCTCCTCCTTGGTCTTCGCGATCAGCCCGTGCATGTAGATGTCGATCGCCGCTTTGAAGAAGCCAGCATTGCCCGTGTAGTTGTTCTTGATCGCTGCCTGTCGCGAATCCTCGTCGATCATCTTCGACAAGCGCGTGTAGATCGCGTGATCGAATTCGAGTTCGCGCGGATCGGCTGACGGTGGACGGATGTAGTTGATGTTCACTTTGTCGGGCTTGAGTTCGTGCTTCAAAAAGTCGTACCACGCGAAGATGCGCTCTTGATTCGAGCGCATCACGCAAGTGCAGGTCTGTACATCGAGGCGGTTGTTGTATTGACGCTTCATCGCCTGAAGTTGCCGTGCCGTGTCGATGGCGATATCCCACGAACCAGGCTTCTGGCGGATCTTTTCGTGCTCTTCTTTCAACCCGTCGATGCCGAGCGCAACGGCGACGTTTAGCTTCGGGCATTCATCGAGGATGCGCGCGACATCGGGCAGGATGCGCTTTTGGATCTGCCCGTTGCTCATCAGGTAAACGGATTCGAGTCGGTTATTTTCGTAGAAGGCGCGAACGATCTCGGGCAGATCTTTGCGCGTGAAGGGTTCGCCGCCCGCGATGATCAAGACGCCAAGGTTGCCGCCGAGCGTCTCGGAGACGCGCTCTATCTCGTGCGTCTTCATCTGCAGCTTCTTGCGCGGTCGGTCGTCCAGCTCTTCCGTGAAGAAGCAATGCGTGCAGCGCATATCGCACACGGAAGTGACCAGAATGTTGAGCAGCACCGGCGCGAACGGCTGGCCCACAGCCAAGCGCGCATAACGTTTCAAAAGCTCTCGCGTCGTGTAATCCATCTTCTGCCTGTTGACCTCTCCCCTCGATCCTTTTCGGGCGCTCGTTGCCACGCTCGAATCCTACCAGATGCGGGGCGACGGCGCACGTGTCCGACAACCACTTGGGCAACTAGCGTGCCGCAAGCTGGGCCATAGCGGAACCGCGCAAGTTGCGGCGGAGTCTTTTGCAAGTCGGCGCAGCTTGCGTTTCGCTTCGACCATGGGGGCGCGACGAAGCCCGGAGAACACTTCGACGGTGCGCGCCGGGTCAGAAGAGGAAGATCGTTTTGAAGTCGGCGAGCGATGCTTCCGCTGACCGTTTTCGAAACGCGCTCTTTAAACCGTCAAGACGACGTGCTCGACCGTTCTTCGCGCACGTTGATGCCGAGCGCGCGCATGCGCCGGTAAAGGTGGCTGCGGTCGATGCCCATCAGTTCGGCGGCACGCGAAACGTTGCCTTCGGCTTCGGCGAGCTTCCGTTTGATGAACTCGCGTTGGTAGGCCTCGCTCGCCTCTTTGAAAGAGGGGAACTTGCTTTGTGAGATCAGCGCGGCATCGCTGCCGAGCGGCGGCAAATCTTTGGCGTGCACTTCGACGGGCGTGTGCATGATGACGACGCGCTCGACCGTGTTCCGCAGTTCGCGCACGTTGCCGGGCCATGAATGCTGTTGCAGCCTCTCCATCGCTTCCGGGGTGAACTCTTTTGGCTCTTTGCCGTAGGCGGCGGAGAAGCGGCGGTTGAAGTGTTCGATCAGAAGCGGCACGTCTTC
>NZ_PSLQ01000034.1:0-25323 GCF_040289685.1 Pyrinomonas sp. | reverse complement strand
GAGCCGTTCGCGCAGCGGCGGGATCTCGAACGGAATGACGTTCAGACGGTAGAAGAGATCGGCGCGAAACGCGCCACGCTCGATCTCGATTTCGAGCCGCTTGTTGGTCGCCGCGATGATGCGCACGTCCACTTTAATAGCGGAGTTGCTGCCGACGGGTTCGAACCTCTGCTCTTCGAGCACGCGCAGGACCTTGGCCTGCACGCGCGCGCTCATGTCGCCCACTTCGTCGAGAAAGAGCGTCGCGCCATCGGCCAGCTCGAATTTGCCCTTTTTGGCTGCGGTCGCGCCCGTAAAAGCCCCTTTGACGTGGCCGAAGAGTTCCGATTCGATCAGCTCATCGGGGATCGCCGCGCAGTTGAGTTCGACCAAAGGCGCGGCGGCGCGACGCGAGGCGGCGTGAATGGCGCGCGCGACCAATTCTTTGCCCGTGCCTGATTCGCCGTAGATCAGAACACGCCCATCGGTTGGCGCGACGAGCGCGATCTGCTGACGCAGCGCGCGCATGGCGACCGATTCGCCGATCAACTCGTATTCGCGCCGCAGCTTGTCGCGAAAGGCGGCGTTGGCGCGTTCGAGTTCGAGTTGACGGAGCGCGTTGCGCACCGTGAGCGTGGTCTTTTCGATCGATAGTGGTTTTTCGATGAAATCGAAAGCGCCGAGCTTGGTCGCACGCACAGCGGTTTCGATCGTTCCATGCCCGGAGATCATGATGATGACGGCATCCGTGCCCTGCTCGCGCAGGCGGCGCAAAGTTTCAAGCCCATCCATCCCCGGAAGCCAAACGTCGAGCAGGATGCAGTCGTAGGCGCGGCGTTCGGTTACGCGCAAACATTCCTCGCCGCTGGCGACGGCTTCGACCGCGTAGCCTTCATCTTCGAGCACGGCGCACAGCGCCTCGCGTATGCTCTGTTCGTCGTCGACGATCAAGACCGCGTTCGGCATGGTTGTTTCTTCGGCTAGGCGGTTTGCACGCGAGTGGCGTCGATCTCCGCAGCGTGTGCGGGGCGTTCTTCCATCACCGGTAGTTCGATGACGAAGCGGGCGCCGCGCGGGCGATTTGCATCGGCGCGGATGCGCCCGCCGTGTTCGACGACGATGCGTTGCACGATCGCCAATCCAAGGCCGGTGCCACGCCTGCGGGTCGAAAAATACGGTTGAAAGATGCGCGCGAAGTCGCGCGGCGCGATGCCGTGTCCGGTATCGACGACTTCAACGAGCAGCAAGTTGCGCGCCGGATCATATCCGGTTGCGACCGTAATGCGCCGTTCGCCGGTCGTCTCAGTCAACGCTTCGAGCGCATTGTCGAGCAGGTTGACGAGCGCGCGCTTGATCTGTTCGGCGTCAAGCAGCGCGGGCGGCAATTGCGGCGCTAGCTGCGCGTCCAAGCGCACGCCATTCAAGCGCTCCTCGTAGAGTGCGAGCGTGCGCCGGACCACTTCGTTCAAATCTTGCGGTTCAAGACGCGCGCGCGGCAACCGCGCAAAGCGCGCGAACTCGTCAACCATTTCCTTGAGTCCAGCGACTTCGCGCACGATGGTCGTCGTGCCCTCTTCGATGATGCTGCTGACGCGCGCGCGTTCCGTTTCGTCGTCGAACGCGCGGTGGAAGTTGCGCGCGATGCGTTCGGCGGAGAGCTGAATCGGCGTCAGAGGGTTCTTGATCTCGTGTGCCATGCGCCGCGCGACCTCGCTCCACGCGGCAACGCGCTGCGCCTCGAGCAGGTCCGATAGGTCTTCCATCACGATGACGACGCCGCGCCTTCCGCTGGCGTGCGGGCGCAGCGCCGTTGCCGTCAGCGCGACCGGGAGTGCTTCCGCATCGCCTGCCGCCGAACGGAGCAAGTGCGTCTGTTCGGTAGCGCGCCCGCTTCGCCGTGCGCGTCGGACGAGACGCGCGAGCACGGCGTGATCCTCAGCGCAGACGAACGCTGACAGCGGTACGCCGCCAACATGCGCCGCGCGCGGCAGCGAAAGCATGGCGAGCGCTGCGGCGTTGATCGTCGTCACGCGATCCTCTTCGTCGAGCGAGATGACGCCGGTTGAAAGAGATTCGAGCACCGTTTCGATGTAATTGCTCCGCTCTTCGAGCGCTAGGTTCTTTTCGCGCAGTTCGGCGGCGTTGGCCTCCAACCGCTTTCGGTTCTCCGCAAGTTGCGCTGTCATCTGGTTGAAGGATTCAGCAAGCAGCGCGAGTTCATCTTCGGCGATGCCCGTGACGCGGTGAGTCAGATTGCCGCGCGCCACTTCGTCGGCGGCTTCGGCCAACGCGCGAATCGGGGTGGCGATCCCACGCGAAAGGTAGAGCGCCGTCCAGCTTGAAGCGAATAGTAGCAGCAGCGTCAACAGTCCGAGCGTCGAAAGGCCGAGAAGGCGCACGCGCCGTTGCCTTTCGCGCAGTCGCTCGTAAGTCTCCGATCCGGCGACGATGCGGCTCAAGTGTTCGTCCAGCGCGCGACGACGAACGGCGATCAGGCGTCCGCCCGTGCCGAGCGCTGCGCTGGCAGCGATGAACCCCTCGCCCGGTTCTTCGCCGCGAACGGCGCGCTCCAACGCTTCGCGCAACGCGCCATCTTCCACCGCGACGCGACGAACCTGCCCTTCGGGCGTGATGAGGGCCATGCCGTCCAGGGTGGCGACCGAAGCGAGACGCGCAAGCTCATCGTCGGACGCAGCTTGATCGACGGCCAGCGCGGCCAGCGCCGTCGCTTCGCGCAAACGGTCGAGCGCTTGTTGCGCATCGGTCTGTTGTGCCAGCCGCGCTTCGTTGACGACATCTTCAGGCAAACGGCTGAACCACTTCTCGAGCGAGCGGTTGAGAAAGATGTACGAAAAGACAGCCATCGCCGTGATCGGCAAGAGGCTGACGGCGATGAAATAGACGACGAGGCGCGTTTTGATCTTGGAGCCGAGCTGCCGTTCGCGGCGTTCTTGTCGCAGCTTCAGCAGGTTGCGGACGAAGATGAAGCTGAAGATGATGAAGGCGATGAAATTCAGCGTCGAGAGCGCGTAGAGAAGCAGCGTCTCCGATGCCGTATCGGGCGTCAAGACTTCCCACAGTCCAAGTGCTTGTTGCGCGACGAGAAAGAAAAGAAGGATGAGGACGAGACCGCCGAACAACCATGGCGCGCCGCGTCGTCGGCGCGGACGGGAAGCTCTGGGCTCTTCGGGAAGAGTTGATAGCGACATACCTTTTCGACGCGCACACAGTTTATCATGACCAGACGCTCGATCGCATCGGTTGGTGCGCGCGCTTTCGCACAGAAGGGGGTAACTGCGGGCGCAAAGGTCTCAAAGAGAGACCTTTGCGCCGTCCGGCAGCGAACGGGACATGCATCAGAACATCTTCATCGACGAACAGGGCCGACTGCGAAGCGCCTTTCGCTTCGCGCTCTTCATCCTCTTCTTTTTCGCGACGCTCACTTTGTTGGGCCTCATCGCATGGTCTGCGGTCGCGTTCATCGGTCATCGAACCGGACGAAGCGCTGATGAGCTGATCGCTGGTCCAGCGGCCATGCTCCTTCACGGCGGACTGATGTTGGTGACGGCGGTCGGCGTCGGGTGGTTTTGCGGACGCGCCTTCGAAGGGCTTTCGTTCGGCGCGCTCGGTTGGACTTCGGCGCGCGGCTGGTGGCGCGATCTGCTATGCGGCGTGGCAGTTGGCGCGGGGACTTTTCTTGTCGCTGCCCTCCTCCCGTGGACGTTCAAGAGCATACGTTTCGAGGTGAACGATGCGCAGTGGACGACGATCGGCGACACGCTGCTACTTACGGCCGTGGTCTTCATCGTCGCCGCGGCTGCTGAGGAGACCGCTTTTCGCGGCTACCCGTTGCAGACGCTGCTGCGCGCACATCCGTTTTGGATCGCTGCGCTTCCTTCATCGCTCATCTTCGCGCTGGTCCATTTGGGGAATCCCAACGCGGCTTCGGCCTTTACCTTCATCAACACGTTGCTCGCTGGGATATGGTTGGCCGTTGGCTACTGGCGAGCGCGCAACCTTTGGTTTCCGTTGGGGCTTCATTGGGCATGGAACTGGGTGCAGGGAGCCGTTTTGGGTTTTCCCGTCAGCGGCATCACGACGCTCGCCGCCGAGCCGCTGCTTCGCGCGCAAGACGCCGGGCCAGTGTGGTTAACGGGCGGTGCCTATGGCATCGAAGGCGGTTTGTCGTGCACGGCAGCGATCCTCTTCTCGACGGCGGTCATCGCGCGCGGGTCGGTTTGCAAATGCGCGCGCCGCGCGTGAGTTGATCTTTCGGTTCCGCGCCCATCGAGCGAAGAGCGAGCTCCCGTGCGCCCGCGCTGCTGCGGCGAGAAGGGGTGGGTTGATGTGCGGGCGAAGAGCGAACTTCCATCTCGTGCGCCTTGGTCAAGAGCGCCAGTCGTTCTCAAGGGAAACGATGGCGCGGGCGAAGGATGGATTTTCGTGTGATCGCCGTTTCGCGTCGCGAGCGAAAAGGGCGAACCCAGTTCGGATTCGCCCCTTGTTTCACTCCACGTTTGTCGTCCTCAACGCTCGTCGATCGGCACGTAAGGGACGTTGCGCGGTCCCACGTACTCGGCGCGCGGTCGGATTAAACGGTTGTTGGCGTATTGCTCGAGGATGTGGCCGGTCCATCCCGAAATGCGGCTGATAGCGAAGATGGGGGTGAAAAGGTCGAGCGGGATGCCCATCATGTAGTAGGTCGAGGCCGAATAGAAGTCAACGTTTGGGTATAAGCCCTTCTCGCGCATCATCACCTCCTCGATCTTGCGCGAGATCTCATACCAACGCAAATCACCTTTGCTCTCGCCCATTTCACGCGAGAACTGACGCAACCAAGTCGCGCGCGGATCCTCCGTCCGATAGACGCGGTGGCCGAAGCCCATGATCTTCTTCTTCTGCGCGAGCGCCTCGGTGATGTACTTCTCGACGTTCTCGACGCTGCCGATCTCGAGCAGCATCTTCATCACAGCGGTGTTCGCTCCGCCGTGGAGCGGTCCAGATAAAGCGCTGATGGCGCCCGTCACCGCCGCGTACATGTCAGCGAGCGTCGCGGCGATGACGCGCCCCGTGAAGGTCGAGGCGTTCAGTTCATGATCGGCATGCAGGATCAGCGCGACGTCGAAGATGCGCGCCTCGCGTTCGCCCGGCATCTCGCCGCGCAGCATGTAAAGGAAGTTGGTGGCGATGTTCAGTTCCGGCTTGGGCGCGACGGGCTCTTTGCCGTTTCGCAGACGGTCGAAAGCAGCGACGATCACCGGAAACTGCGCCGTCAACTTGGTGGCGATTCGCACGCTCGCCTCACGCGAGGTGTTGTGCGCGTCCTTGTCGTAAAAGGCGAGGGCCGACACAGCCGTCCGCAGCACATCCATCGGATCAGCTTCGCGCGGGATGCGGCGCAACATGTCGAGCAGCTCTTCGTTGATCTGCTGCGCTGCGGCCAACGATCGCTTCAGCTCCTCCAATTCAGCGCGCTTGGGCAAGCGTCCGTGCCACAACAGAAAGACCACTTCTTCAAAGGTCGAATGGCGCGCCAAATCATGAATGTTGATCCCTTGATAGATGAGTATGCCGTTGATGCCATCGACGTCGCCAATGGAGGATTGAGCGGCGACGACGCCTTCCAAGCCAGCCGGCGCGGCGCTCTTGGCAGCAGTATCCTTGGCAGTATCCATGCTCGAATTATCCTTGGTTTGATGAATCGACAAGGCGAAGATAGCACCGATGCGCAAAGAGTGTCAAACAAGGGTTCGTGCTTCTTTTCTCGTGCGAAAGAGATGATCACGGCACGATCCCGACAGCCTGTCACCGCCTATGAGGCGAAGCGTGATCTCTGCGTGCAACGAAAAGAGTCGATTTTGGTGGAGCTGGGTTTAAGGCTCCCACATCCGTGTTCGCATTGAAACGGGCGGAGGTCGCTTCGGCGAACGAGCGGGGCGGGTCAGCCGATCTGTTGACGCGGGCGTTTCGGTGTGGACGATCAAGCGCCAATCTGGACCAGCACTTCTTGCCCACGTTGAACGCCGAGCTTGTGGGCGGCGGAATCGAGTTTAAGCGCGATCTCCAGAAAACCAGCGCTGCCCCAGTAAGCGAACGGTTCGCCGGTCCGCCCTTCGGCGAAGAAGCGGACGAGATGGCGGATCGGCTGTCCAGCGAGCGTGAGCGTGATGCCGCGCGCGAGTTCTTCAGCGGAGAGGTCTTCGCGCGCGATGTTGGTGATGCAATTGCCGAAGCGGTCGATGTGAATCACGTTTGCGCGCAATTGATGGTGGCTTATGCGTTGCGGTGCGAGAGGTTCGAGCGTTTCGAGATCGTGGATTTCTGGGCCAAACTCTTCGGGCGGCGTGCCGCTTGAAACGGCGGCGGCGACGGGCGCGAAGATGTCGCGTCCGTGAAAGGTTGAACTCAGCGGTTGGCGAAAGAACTTCGCTTCGGTGAGATGAAAAGCGCGCCACTGGCCTTCGCGTTCGCAGACGTAGCTGAAAAGCCCGTTGTCCGGTCCGACGAAAAAATAGCGCGGCGTAGCGATCAACACCGGACGGCGCGCTGATCCGACGCCCGGATCGACCACGGCGACGTGAACGGTCCGTTCGGGAAATTCGCCGTAGGCGGCGAGCAGAGTGAAAGCCCCAGCGCGCACGTCGTGCGCCGGGATCTCATGCGTGATGTCGTAAATTCGCGCTTGCGGGTGGCGCGCGAGGATAACGCCGCGCATCGCGCCGACGAAATAGTCTGCTGTGCCGAAATCGGTCAGAAGCGTGATGAACATGGCGGAGAACTAACCGTCGGACCCTATACGTGTCGGGCCACGGCTCGTCGCACATTCACGCGCGATGGCGCACGGACGTCGAACTGTTCTGCGTACCGGACCACCTCGTCGTCGGATTGTTGGTTGGTCCGGCGCGCGGCAGCACATCGTCGCCACACGGCCATCATCGTCTGGCGCGCAAATTGGCGGGCGTTGATCACTAGCGCGAACCAATACGATGGAGTTTGGTGAGACCAAACACGCGCTTGGACGTTGAGTTCCAAGTCAGCGCGTGCAAGAAGCGATCGCCGACAAAGCGCGTTTCTTGCACGCGCGGCGGGTCCACCTGCTCCTTTTGCGTCCCGGTCGCAGTAGACGCCTCACTGCACGCGCGTGTCCGTGTTGGTCCGCACGCGGAGTCGCTGTCCGCGTTGTAACCTTATGTCTTGACCGCGCGACGCGACCGCGCCGCCGGCGCCCACAGCCGCGCCGATGGCCGCGCCGATGGCTGCGCCCTTGCCGCCGCCAGCGACTGCGCCGATCAAAGCCCCGAGTCCAGCTCCGGCGCCGACCTTTACGACATCGTCTTTGGTTGAGTCTTTGCCGCGCACGCCGCCTTCGGGATCGACCTTGCCGACCGAGGAGGTGCCTTCGGGGACGACCTCAATCAACTGCGCCTTGACGTTTGCCCAACGTCCGTCGGATAGACTTATCTGCTCAAAGTCGAGTTCAAGTTCTGCCGTGCCGCGCACTTTGCCCGGTCGGCGTACGCGCTCGACTCGTCCGCTTAGAACAGCGCCCGCGTATTCGGAAGGCTCGATGACACGCGCTTGAAAGCGGTCGCCGGGTTGACTGGCGTCGGTTGAAAGGTTGGTCAATAACTCGGCGACGAAGACCGTGCCCGATGGGATCAAGAGCGCTGCGTTGCCGGGCGTGGCACTGCGGCTCTCTCTCTTCGATTCAGCCGTTGCGGTGGACATGCTGCTGGTCGCGTCGGCGTTGACCCGCGTCGCTTCAGGCGTCGAAGCGTTCGAAGTCGGCTCTGCGCTGCGCTGCGCAAGCGTTGCCGGGATGGTGGAGTCGAACTCGCGTCCGTCGAAACCGGCTTCGTAGCCGGTCTCGAAGCCCTGCCGGTAGCCGTCGCGGTAATCTTCCAGCGAACCGTAGTTGGGCGAATAGGCGCGGTCGGCCCGTTGGTAATCCTCTTCGTCGCGGAAATCGCGCGCCGCACCGTTGTTGCGGTCGCGCACGCCCGCTTGGTAACCGTCTGAGTAGCCCGTGCGGTAACCGCGTTCGAGCGTCGCGCGCTGCGGTGTGGATTGCGCAAAGATCAACGGGGTAAGGATCAACGTCCACGCAAGCGCCACGGCGCCTGCTCTCTTCGCTAGCTTCATCGCTCTATCTCCTCTCGCACTTCTTTCGGCAAGGCGACGCTGCTTACGCTAATCGATGTGGCGGCGAAGCGCAAGGGCGCTGTTCAAGCTTCGCTTGACGCTGGCGCTCAGCCGCCGCTAGACTCGACAATAGAGACGCCGCCCAACAGTTCAGATGCGCGAAGAGTTGCGTCGCGTTGTTGCCTGCCGAGCGATCCGGGGTGTTGACGCGCACGCATCTCGCACTGTGAGGAGAGCATGATCCGCCGCGTTTACATGGATTACAGCGCAACGACGCCGGTCGATGCGCGCGTCGTCGAGGCGATGTTGCCGTATTTGACGGAGAAGTTCGGCAACCCATCGAGCGTCCATCTGTGGGGGCAAGAAGCGCGCGCTGCTGTCGATCACGCGCGCCAGCAGGTCGCGGCGTTGATCGGCGCGCGCCCCAACGATGTGATCTTCGTCTCGAGCGGCACAGAAGCCAACAACCTCGCCATCCGCGGCGTAGCTGAGCAGTGGGCCGCGCGCGGGCGACACATCATCACTTCAACAATCGAACATCCGTCGGTGCGCGGCGTCTGCCAGTTGCTCGAACAGCGCGGGTGGGAGATCACGCGCCTTCCCGTCGGCGAAGATGGCATCGTGCGCGCAACGGACGTGCAGGCGGCCCTGCGGCCGGACACGGTGCTCGTCACCATCATGCTCGCCAACAACGAGATCGGAACGATTCAGCCCATCGCCGAAATCGCCGCCATCGTGCGCCAGATGCGCGCGCGCGGCTGTTCTCACGCGTTGCTTCACGTAGATGGCGTGCAAGCCCTCGGACGCATGCGCGTCGAGGTCGAGGAGTTGGGTTGCGATCTGCTTTCGATGTCCGGTCACAAGCTCCATGCGCCTAAAGGCGTCGGAGCGCTCTACGTGCGGCGCGGCGTGCGACTCGCGCCGCAAATGATCGGCGGTCACCAAGAGCGTAACCGGCGGGCTGGCACTGAAGCTGTCCCGCTCATCGTCGCTTTCGGCAAAGCGGCTGAATTGGCGCGCCAAGAGTTGGAGACGAGGATCGCGCACATGCGCGCCTTGCGCGACCGTTTTGAAGCGGGCGTCGCCGAGCGCATTTCGGACGTCGTCTTCAACGGAGATCGCAAACGGCGCCTGCCACATATCACGAACGTCTCCTTCCGCTACATCGAAGGCGAAGGTCTGCTCATTAACTTGGACTTGCAAGGGATAGCTGTTTCGACCGGTTCGGCCTGTTCGTCCGGCACGCTCGAACCATCGCCCGTGATCCGTGCGCTCGGACGCGATGACGAGCTGGCTCGCGGTGCCGTGCGTTTCAGCCTCGGCAAGGAGACGACCGAAGAAGATATTGATTACGTGCTCGACGTCCTGCCGCGCGCCGTGGATGCCCTGCGCCGCATCTCGCCGCTCTATCAAAAAGCGGTTGCCGAAGGGCGTGCGAAACAGCTTCTCGTGCCGACGACTTGACCCCTAAACGAATCGCCTACTGCTGTCTGCGAGGCTTGACGAAGCGGTCAGCAGCGTCTACTAGCTGAAATCCCGTGCTGGATTGATGCCGAATCGAGCAGTTTAAGCGAAAGCGAGTTGCTTTACGGCGCCTAGCTGGAATCATCCGCCGCCAAGGACGATGGGAACGATGTCAAGCGGTTATTCGAAGGTCTTCAAGGATCATCTGGCGCGCCCGCGCAATGCTGGGGCGCTGCCGGAGGCCGATGCGGTCGCCGAGCAGATGAATCCCATTTGCGGCGATCGCTTGTGTCTCGCCCTGCGCGTGCGCGGCGGGCGCATCGTCGAGGCGCGTTTTCTCGCCTACGGATGTCCGCCGACGTTGGTCTGCGGTTCCATGCTGACGGAGATGCTGCGCGGGATGAGTTTAGAGGAAGCCGCCGCGCTCTCTCGACAGCAGTTGATCGAAGCCATCGGCGGTTTGCCTTCGCGCCGAGCGCACGCCGCCGCGCTCGCCATCGAAACGTTGCGCGCTGCCCTTCTGGATCTCGAAGCGAAGCGGGAAAGGTCGCGAGCGTGAAGCGAGGAGTTCGATTCGTCGTAGTCGGCGTATTTTAACTCGGAGCGCCCGGCGCTACGGAGATGCCCAACCAGCCTGCTGCTGACAGGATGAGGCGCGCAGGTTTCGAAGCGGAGCAATCCGCGACTGAGTCATGAAAAGAGGCGTTTGCAAGGGATTGCTGCTTGCGCGCGAAGGTGCGGCGAAAAAGGGCCTTCAGAGCAGATTGACTGGATCGATCTCGATGCACGTGCCGTCGAGCCATAGCTTCGGGTCTTCCGTTTCGGCCATCGCTGCGGCGAGCACGGCGCGCAGATCGGCACGGCGTCGCGCTTTGATCAGGATTTGCATGCGGTGACGCCCGCGCAAGCGCGAGATCGGCGCTGGGGCTGGACCGAGGATGCGACAGCAGCCACTGTGATTCGCGCGATCGAGCGCGCGTTTCAATTCGTCGGCTCGCTTCATCGAACTGCCCAGTTCTTCATCCTGGACCAAGATCGAGGCGAGCGCGACAAAGGGTGGGTATTCGAAAGCTCGCCGAAACTCGATCTCGTGTTGGTAGAAACCAACGTAATCTTGGGCGCAGGCGAAGCGAATAGCGTAATGGTCTGGGTGGTAAGTCTGGATCAACACGCGCCCGGGCGCGTCGCCCCGTCCGGCGCGACCTGCTACCTGCGTGATCAATTGAAACGTCCTTTCGGCGGCGCGAAAGTCCGGAAGCGCAAGGCCAGCATCCACGGAGACGATGCCGACCAACGTCACCCTCGGGAAGTCATGTCCTTTGGCGATCATCTGCGTGCCGACGAGCAGGTCTATTTCGTGCGCGGCGAAACGCAAGATGGTCTGTTCGTAAACGCGACGACGCGATGTCGTATCGCGGTCAAGTCGCGCGATGCGCGCCGAGGGGAAATGCGTGCGCAACAGGTCTTCGAGTTGCTCTGTGCCTTCGCCGACGAAGTAAAGATACTCGCTGCCGCACGATGGGCAACGCGCGGGCGGACGACGGCGAAAGTTACAGTAGTGGCAGACGAGCGCGCGCTCTCGCTTGTGGTAGGTGAGCGTCACGTCGCAGTGCGGGCAACCGATGCGCTCGCCGCACGCGCGGCAGAGAACGAAATTGGCGTAGCCGCGCCGGTTAAGCAGAATGATCGCTTGTTCGCGGCGCGCGAACGTTTCGGAAAGCGCTTGCAATAGCTCGTCGCTGAACGCATCGGCGCGTCCGCAGCGCGCAAACACGCTCCTCATATCGATGATCTCGGCTTCAGCGAGCGGACGTTGGCCGATTCGTTCCGGCAGGTGGAGGTAGCAGTATTTGCCCGTCTGCGCGTTGTGAAATGATTCGAGCGCGGGCGTGGCCGAACCGAGAAGGGCGATGGCGTTCGCTTTGTGCGCGCGCATGACCGCCGCATCGCGCGCGTGGTAGAAAGGCGACTCTTGCTGGCGATAGGACGGATCGTGCTCTTCATCCACGACGATCAGCCCGAGTTCGGCGACGGGGGCAAACAGCGCCGAGCGCGTGCCAATGACAACGCGCGCCTCACCTCTGCGTACGCGCATCCACTCGTCGAACCGTTCTCCAGCGGAGAGCGATGAGTGAAGGATGGCGACGCGGTCGCCGAAGTGAGCGCGCAGACGACGCGAAAAGATGGGCGTCAGCGCGATTTCAGGGACGAGCATCAGCGCCGATCGGCCTCGCTCAAGACAAGCGCGCATGGCGCGAATGTAGATCTC
The DNA here is from genome assembly GCF_040289685.1 of Pyrinomonas sp. Lineage (NCBI taxonomy): Bacteria > Pseudomonadati > Acidobacteriota > Blastocatellia > Blastocatellales > Pyrinomonadaceae > Pyrinomonas > Pyrinomonas sp. Next base: position 13,469 of record NZ_PSLQ01000034.1, on the reverse strand, counting down.
CGTCTTGCCGCTTCCCGTGATGCCGTGGAGAAGAAAAGCGGCGTACCTTTGCTGGTCCAGCGCGGCGGTGATTCGCTCGAGCGCCTCGCGTTGCGCCGGAGTCAGCGCTAGCTCATCCGGCGACGAGAGTTCGACCCCGGCGAGCGGATCGCGGCGCACCTCGCGCACTTCGACCCGCACGATCCCTTTTCGTTCAAGCGTTGAGACGACGGAAGCGCTCGCGCGCGCGCGTTCCACCAGCTCAGTGAACGTCAGCTCGCCCTCTGCCGCGATCAGAGTTTCGATGATGCGCTTTTGCGCCGCCGTCAACGCGCGCGCAGCATCGGGCGCGACGTGCTCTTCGAGGGGCGCGAGGCGAACGAATTTGCGCCTTTTGGCACGCGCCGTTGCTCGTTCGGCTTGGTGTTTGATGCTGATCCATCCGGCGCGTTCGAGTTCTGCGGCGATGCGTGCGACGCGCTGCGTGCCGAGCGCACGCGCAAGCTCGCGCGCCGTCATCGGCCCTTGGTCGGCGAGCAGGCGCAGCAGCTTTGCCTTCAAAGTTAGCGCCCGGCTTTCTGGCAGGCGGGCCAGTTCATCGCGCCCTTCGGTCGTGACGGCGAAGACGCGCGCGATGCGCGCATTGACGCCGGCCGGAAGGGCTGCTTTGAGGACTTCGCCCCATGGTGCGATGTAGTAGTCGCTTATCCAGCGCGTAAGCTCCAAGACTTCAGCCGTGATGAGCGGTTCGATGTCTATCAACTCTTCGATCTCGCGCACATCTTGCTGATCTATCCCCAACTCTTGGTCCAAATCGTCGTGAAGCGCGACGACGTATCCCGTGACCCGTTGTTTGCCAAACGCGACGCGGACGCGCGCCCCTATTCGAACCGCGTCGCTGAGGATAGGTGATAAGCGGTAGGTGAACGTCTGCCTGACGCCGAGCGGCACGGCGACCTCGGCGTACTGCGGCAGAGCGTTCTGTTTGTCCATCGGTTCGCTCAACCCAAAGAAGGTTATTAAACGTAACTCGGCGGCGCAACTTCCGTGAAGCGAGAAGCTCTTCGGTGCCCGCGCGAAGTCGAGAAAAAGCGCCGGACTCCAACGACCAACAAGCCATCCCGTCGCAGAAGCGCGTGCGCGTAAGGCGCGGCGCGGTTATTGAAGGGAGTTCAAAAAGGCGCGCGCGCGTTTCATGTCTTCCCACGCTTCGCGCTTCTTCGACGGATCGCGTAACAAGTAGGCGGGATTGAAGGTTGGAAGCACGGTCATGCCCCGACAAGAGAAGAAATCGCCGCGCACTTGCGAAATCGCCTTCTTCGTTCCAAGGAGCGCGCGCGTCGGCGTGTTGCCGAAGGCGATGATCAAACGCGGGCGCACGACGTCTAATTCACGATGAAGATAGGGCGTGAAGAAGTGCAATATGTCGGGCGTTATCTCATCGCCTGTGGAGACGATCTTCACCGCATTGGTCAAGTAACAATCTCGTCTCTTCAAGCCGATCGAACCGAGGATTCTTTCAAGCATCTGACCCGTCGGCCCCATGAAGGGGCGTCCCGATTCGATGTCGGGCGGGCCCGGCGATTCGCCGACGACGGCCACGCGCGGCGCAAGCGGCCCCTCGCCGAAGATGAAGACTCGGTCGCGTAAGGAGGGAACTGCCCGTGCCCGTTCGAGCATCTCGGCGTTGATCTCGGCGAGCGTTTCGGTCGGCTCGTCTGTTGGGAAGTCAAACGAGAGCGTGCCCTGCGAATTCATCTCGTCTCCATGGGGCGGCCTTCGTTTTCGGAGAAGCCTGGTCAGCCTCCGGGGTTTTGCATTGTTGGACTTCAGTCGAGTTTCAACGCGCCGTTCAAATAGTCGCGCACCTTCTTCATATCTTCCCACGCTTCGCGCTTCTTCGACGGATCGCGCAGTAGATACGCTGGGTGAAAGGTCGGCATTACTTTGATCCCATTGAAATCGTGGAAGCGTCCGCGCATCTTCGTGATTCCCTCTTTGGTGCCGAGCAAGTTTTGCATCGCCGTATTGCCGAGCACCACGATCACTTCTGGACGGACGACGGCGATTTCACGCAACAGGAACGGCTTGCACGTGGCCGCTTCCGAGGCGGTCGGCGTGCGGTTGCTCGGCGGACGGCAACGGTTGATGTTGCCGATGAAGACGTCTTCGCGCTTGAGGCCAATGGCCTCGATGATCTTGTTCAGCAGTTGCCCAGCGCGACCGACAAAGGGGCGCCCTTGCGCGTCTTCGTCCGCTCCCGGAGCCTCGCCGACGAACATCAGACGCGCGTGCGGATTCCCTTCGCTGTTGACGATGTGCGTGCGACTTTTGTGCAGCGGACAGCGCGTGCAATCGTCTATGTCGCGGCGGATATCCTCCAGAGTTTCGCTTGAATGCAAAAGGCTCGCTTCGTCTTTGGGTGCGATTTCGCCGAAGAGCGTCTCTTGCGGTGGAGGCGACGTTTCGGCGCGCTTTTTGCCCTTGGCCATCACCTTGCTCTCTTTCCCCGTGTCTGATGTGGAACTTCCTGCCGTGGCCTTTTCGGGCGTGTGGCGTGTCGCTACTGTTTCCGCCCTTTGCGCCATCTGTTCCGACCGCAGCGCGTTGCTTTTCGTGTCGGGCGCGGCGACCGCGTGAGCATGATCGAAGGTTCGGACGCCGAGTTCGCGCAACATTTCGAGCCGGCCCCTTACGGCGACGATCAAGCTCAAAAGCTCATCTTCGTGTTTGTCCATCTGTGCTCTCGCGCGCTTCGATCAACGCGACGTCAACATTCCACCGGATAACGCGATCTTTCATCCGGGTCCGTTTTTGTTTTCGGGGGCACCGGACCTGAATTCAGATCGCCGCGGCGAGCCGGAAGCGTCCGTTCTCAGCAGACTGTTTTTGAGGCATCGCCGCTTGTCGCCCACACGCTCGCGGCTCGAAGGCGCTTTGCCTCGTCGAGCACGCAGTGTGCGACTTCGAGTTTGGTCATGCGCGGAAGATCGCGTTCGCGGTCGCGCGCGATCAGCGTGACGATGTTGGTCTCGGTGTCAAAGCCCGCGCCTTGTTGCGAGACGTCGTTGGCGACGATCAAATCCAGACCTTTTCGCTTCAACTTCTCGCGCGCGTGTTCCGCGACGCGCTCGGTTTCGGCGGCGAACCCGATGACGATGAGAGAATCGCGCTTTTGTCGTGCGACTTCGCTCAGTATATCGGGCGTCGGTTCGAGTTCGAGTGTCAGCCGCTGTTCGGACTTTTTGATCTTTCGCGTTGCGCGCGCGACGGGGCGGTAATCAGCGACGGCCGCGGCAGCGATGAAGATGGTCGCGTTGGGCAGTTCGCACATCACCGCGCGCAACATCTCATCTGCGGAAGAGACGCGCACGATGCGCGCCCCAAACGGCTCAGGCGCGCTCGTCGCAGCCGCCACCACGGTCGCTTGCGCGCCGCGTGCGAGCGCGGCTTCGGCGAGGGCAAAGCCCATGCGCCCTGAAGAACGGTTCGAGATGAAACGAACGGGATCTATCTCTTCGCGCGTCGCGCCAGCGGTGATCAGGATCCGTTCGCCCGCAAGATCGCGCGCGTGCGCCACGAGCACGCGCAACGCCGCTTGGACCACTTTTTCAGGCTCGCTCAAGCGCCCCGGTCCGACGGCACCGCAGGCCATCTCGCCGCAATCGGGTTCGATGACGTGCACGCCATCGGCGCGAAGCTGCGCGACGGCGCGTTGCGTTGCCGGATGATCCCACATCCGTGGGTTCATCGCCGGGGCGATGATGACCGGTGCAGTGGTCGCCAGATAGGCGGTCGTCAGAAAATCGTCGGCGATGCCAGCGGCGAATTTAGCGATGAGGTTGGCCGTCGCTGGCGCGACGAGGAAGAGATCGACCGATTGCGAAAAACTTACGTGTGCGATCGGATCGGGGTTTTCCGGCGCGTAATCATCGACGATCACCGGTTCATCGGTGAGCGCGCGAAAAGTGAGCGGACGGATGAATTCGCAAGCGTGGCGCGTCAAGGCGACGCGCACCGCACATCCGGCCCTTTGCAGCCCGCGCATGATCTCGACGGCCTTGTAAGCGGCGATTCCGCCTGCCACGCCGAGCGCAACGCGCTTTCCGGCGACCGCGGGCGTGCCGGTATCGAGCATCGGGTCATTCGGGGATCGTGCCATCTTTCCGGTGAGAATGTAGCACTCCACGCAAGGTGCGCGCAACGCGCTTGGAAGTTGACCTGCCGGGGACGCTGTGCATTGTTCTCTCCGCATAAACTTGCCGCGAGCGATGGCGGCTTTGCGCTCGAGCGGCATCCTTCACCCACTCCTTGATTTCATGCGCAAGTGCGCGTTGTTTGCGCGCTCTGCGTTTCTGTGTTCGAGGGTGCTTTACTCGAAAGCCCCGCATTTTCGCCCGAGTTGAACGGCTCGCGCCTCTTGCGTGCTTCGGCTGCCGCTTGGTTTGGCAAACGGGGCGCGTGGTCATTAAAATTTCAAACTCATGCGAGGTGACGAAACGAAAAAGCGGCGCGTGTGGTGGTGTGCAGCGTGTTTGACCGTTTTCGTCGTTGCGTTCGGCGTCCACGCACAACGGCGCGCTGCCGACGAGGTTGACGAACGAGAGTTCGGCCCGGTTGTTCGCGCCTATCTCGGCTATTTGCGCGCCGAAGAGGAGGTAGTCGATGATCGCGTGAGCCGACGCGAGATCAGTCCCGCCTATTACCGTCGCAACTCGAATCGCATCCGCGCCCTGCGCCGAATGGTGATCGAGATGGCGCGCGCGACTGGCAACGATTACGTTCCGGAACTGATCGCCGTCGCGTCCGATGAATTTCACACGATCTTCGAGGATCCGCCGAAGCCGCGTTCGCTCGTCGTCGGCGAAGTGATCAACGATACGTACAGATTTTTGGGCACGTCGCGCGCTGGCGAGACCTTTTACATCTTCGCGCGGCTCGATCCTTACGAACAATCAGAGTTGATCGAAGCCAAGCGGCGCGACAAGCGAACCGATGCGTCCGTGCACGACGACGCGCGCCACGAGCACGCGACGCAAGAGGACGTGCGCCCAAGACGCGCCAACGCGCCGCATTGAGCGCTCAACGGCTGAGTTGAGCGAAAGCTGGATCTTTCTCATCGAAGTCGAGATGGCGAACGCCGCTCATGGAGGCGAGTCGAGCTTGAACGCTTTATGCATCAACCGAGCCTGTTCGATGCTCAACCTAAACCGTCGCCGCCGGATGATACGGTGATCGTGTTGCGCGCGCTCGGCGATTTTCAGTCGCGCGGAAAGGTTTTGGCCGAGCGCGAACTCCCTTTGGATCGTCTGCGCGGTGCGCTGCGCCGCGCGGCGGAAGCCTATGGCGCTGAAGAACTGAGCGATGAACGCGCGACGGCGGCGCTTCAAGCCTTGGGCGCGCAGGTCAGGCGCGTGCCCTCTTTTTTCGCCAAGCATCCGTATCGGGTCACAGTGCCTGCGGAATTAGCCGACCGAGCGCGTCGCCTCTACGAGGAGATGATAAAAGCGTGAGTCTGGCCCGGACTAAACTACTCGGACCAACGGGCGGGAAATAGATGCTCCCCGTTGCCTACGTCTGGCTCGGATAAATTACTTCGGACCAACTCGCACCGTGCGCGCAAGCAACCGGTGGTCGGCATATAGCTGAGGCGAAAGTCTTTAACTGGCGCTTGTCCCTTGCGCGCCTCTTCTGGTACGATGCGCGACCGCATGAGGTCGTCAGAATGGCGAGCCATTCAAAACTCGGTCGGATAGACGAGGATCGTCGCTGGTCAAAAAGATGAACAGCAGCCGTCGGAAATTTCTCGAACGAGCGGCGTTCGGTTTGAGCATCGCTCCGCTCGGAGCTGGATTGATCGTCGAGGCGGTGGGTCAGCAGACCACTGGCTCGACGCGACGGGCAACGCCGCCCATCTCGGTCTCGAGCGCCAACGGGCTGGCTGCGGTCGCCAAAGCGGTCGAAGTCATGCGACGCGGCGGCGACACGCTCGATGCCGTCATCGAAGGCGTCAACATCGTTGAACTCGATCCGAAAGACAACTCCGTCGGCTACGGCGGTCTGCCAAACGAGCGCGGCGAAGTGGAACTCGATGCCAGCGTCATGCACGGGCCGACGCGGCGAGCCGGAGCGGTTGCGGCGCTGCGCGGCGTGCGCACCCCATCGAAGGTAGCGCGCGTCGTCATGGAGCGCACCGATCACATCTTGCTTGTCGGTCAAGGGGCACGCGATTTCGCCACGGCGCATGGGTTCGAAAACGTCGATTTGCTAACGCCGGAATCGCGGCTGGCTTGGATACGCTGGAAAGAGACGCTGTCGGACCGTGATGATTGGGGGCCAAGCCCGCACACGCCGGCGCCCGCTTCTCCGGCAGGACAACGCCGCCTTGAAGAAGAGCGCAAACGCGAAAGCGACATTTTGGCCGAACAGCTTGCCGACGGGGACCAAGAGCGTTTGCGCCAATTGCTCGCTTGGGCCGACGAAGTGGCGCGTCGTCCGCCGACAGGCACGATCAACTGTCTGGCGCTCGATGCAGCTGGCGACATCAGCGGCGTGACCACGACCAGCGGCCTTGCGTGGAAGATCCCGGGGCGAGTGGGCGATTCGCCGCTCATCGGGTGTGGCCTTTACGTCGACAATGACGTCGGCGCAGCCGGCTCCACAGGGCGGGGCGAAGAGGTCATTTACATCAACGGCGCGCGCACCGTGGTCGAATATATGAAACGCGGTATGTCGCCGGAGCAGGCCTGTTTGGAAGCGCTGAAGTTGATCGCCGCCCGTTACGGCAACGATTTGGAGAAGCTGCGCGACATCGATGTGAACTTCTACGCCCTCAATAAGCGGGGCGAATATGCGGGCGCGGCCATCTGGAGCCACACGGTTAACAGCCGCGGGCAGCGGCGTCGGCGCCAATTCGCTTTCGCCGATGCCAACGGGGCGCGACTCATCGACAGCGCTTACCTGTTCGAGCGCCGCTAGCTTTCGGTCGCCCGCGCAACCGAAATGCAACCGCGATTTTATGCAAATACCGATTGACAAGTGGGCGCGATTCGTGTAAAAAGGCCAAGTTGTTAGGGCCAATCGGCTTTAACGTGTTCTTCGACAGTTTTCGGGCAGCTTCGCGCGTTTGCGGTCGGGCCGCTTACGCAGGTCTTGTCGCCGCAACGTGGCTGTTCGTATGAGTAAAACATGGCGGCGCGCTGGTTTGGGTTCGCGCGTCGCAGGCTTGATTCTCTTTTTGCGAGAGCGGCGGCGCGCTCTCTGAACAGAACGGATTACAAAGTTTCACTCTACGGGAGGAAGAGTTGATGATTAGCAGAACTTGGAGCCGTACGCCCCTTGCGCTCTGCCTTGCGATTGCGGTTTTGAGCACTTACTCGATGGTCGCGTTGGCGGCGCAAGACAAGATGGCCGCTGAATTGACCGCTTCGGGCGAAGTCAGCGTGGACGGCGCAAAGGCTATCACTGGGGCAACAGTCTTTTCCGGCAGCACGATCACCACAGGGCAGAACTCCAGCGCCATCGTTTCCATCGGCAAGCTGGGGCGCATTGAACTACTGCCGAATTCAAGCCTCAAGTTGACCTTCAGCGAGACTGGGATGACGGGATCGCTTGAGGCCGGGCGCGTTCGCGTGACCAGCGCTGCTGGCAGCACGTCGAGCATTACGACCAAAGATGGTGCGGTGGTCGCCGACAACACGCAATCGAACGCCTACATGGTTGATGTCGAATGCGGGAACACCATCGTCACGGCGCAAGCGGGTCGCGTCGAATTGCGCGCGGGCAACGAAGTCAAGCCTGTGGCTGCTGGTCAGGAAGCAACCGCTGGTCAAGCCCAACCCGGCACGCGCTGCACCCGTTTGCGGACCGAAGGGATGCGAGGAATTTCCGGTGGCGGTCTGGCTGCCCTGTTGCTCGCAGCCGGTGGTGCCATTGCGGCGGCGATCATTGCTGCTACCAGCAGCAACAACGACCTGAACTTCGGCGGCACCCCCGTCGTCATCAGTCCGACGCGCTAACGGCGGCGTCTCACTGGACCGACTAAAACAGCTCAGCCCGCTGAAGATGGAGGCGCGTGCGTATCGCTGCGCGCGTGAGACCATCGAACGGGGTGAGTAGATTGGATCATGCGATAATTCCGCGGGTCGCGCTTGAGATTTGTTTTCAAGCGTGACCCGCGAAACTTTTCGGACCGCTACGACCGCCCTAAACAGGGGTACGGAAAGATCTCAATCCCTTTCTCAGCGCTGCTTGCCAAAGAGGGGGCGAGCAATTAAGCTTATGCATCTTCGTCGTTTTCACGCCGGAGCGCCCGAATGCCATCCTGCTGCGTGGAGACGAAAACTCGCCAAGGGGCACGCGCATGAACATTGCGGTTATCGGTACAGGTTATGTCGGTCTGGTGACGGGAGCGTGCTTTGCCGAATTCGGCAACGACGTGACCTGCGTCGATGTAGATGCGGACAAGATCGCTCGTCTATCGCAGGGGATCATCCCGATCTACGAACCCGGCTTGGATACGCTTGTCGCCAAGAACATGCAGGCCGGGCGCTTGCGCTTCACGACGGATCTGCGCACTGCCGTCGAACAGGCTTTGGTCATTTTTTTAGCCGTCGGCACACCGCCCAAAGAGGATGGTTCCGCTGATCTACGCTACGTCGAAGAGGCAGCCCGCTCGGTCGCCGAGCACATGAACGGTTATAAGGTGGTCGTCACCAAATCGACTGTGCCCGTCGGCACGGGCGAGCATCTGCGTCGTCTCATGCGCGAGCATCAGAAGAGGAAGTGCAATTTCGGCATCGTCTCGAACCCGGAGTTCTTGCGCGAGGGCGCGGCCATTGAAGATTTCATGCGTCCTGATCGCGTCGTCATCGGAAGCCGTGACGAAGAGGCCATCGCCATCATGCGCGATCTTTATCGCCCGCTCTATTTGATCGAGACGCCGTTCGTCATCACGTCTTTGGAAGCGGCGGAGCTCTCCAAATATGCGGCCAATGCTTTTCTGGCGACCAAGATCTCGTTCATCAACGAGATCGCCAACCTCTGCGACAAGATCGGCTGCGACGTACATGATGTGGCGCGCGCGATGGGTATGGATAACCGCATCGGGCGTAAATTCCTTCATCCTGGTCCGGGCTTTGGCGGTTCGTGTTTCCCAAAAGACACCCGCGCCTTGGCGGCGGTGGCCCGTCAATACGGCTGTACATCGCTTATCGTCGACGCGGTGATCGAGGTCAACGAACGGCAGCGTGCCGCTATGGTGCCGAAGATTGAACAGCTTGTCGGCGATCTTCGCGGCAAGACGATCGCCGTGTTAGGGCTTTCGTTCAAACCGGAGACGGACGACATGCGCGAAGCGCCTTCCGTTTACATCATCCGCGGGTTGCTCGAACGCGGCGCGGCCGTGCGCGCTTACGATCCGGTCGCCATGCCCGAGGCGGCCAAGATACTGCCCGAGATCACGTATGCTGAAGACGAATACCAAGCAGTCAAAGGGGCAGACGCGCTCGTCTTCGTCACCGAGTGGAATCAGTTTCGCGCGCTTGATCTCGCGCGCGTGCGACAACTGATGCGGACGCCCAAGATCGCCGATCTGCGTAACATCTACGAGCCGGAGAAGATGCGCGAGCTAGGCTTCGATTACGTCGGCGTCGGGAGATGACGCTAGGCCCGGTCGTGCGAAGAGCCTTTGGGCCAAATTTGTCAATGGTTTGGTTCAGCGAGAGAATCTGTTTGCCGTTTGAAAAACGCTGGTAGAGAGGCTCGGCGCCGCGCAGCATGAATTCGCTTCGAAGCGGCGAAGAGCGGCCTATCTGAAATTTAGCAAGAGCTGTGACCGTTCGAGCTGAAATCAACCGCCGCGACGCGAAAGCCTAACTTTTCGTTTCCGCGATGTGGGCGCGTTGACATCCTCCCCACAACTGAAGTTGTGGATTCCCGGAGGTGATCCGAGCCTGTGCGCGCTTCATCGGGCGCTGCCCAGCAGAGGCCGTGCCAGCTTTGATGCCCCCTCCACGCGCAGTCACGGCCCGCTCGGCCGCCAAAATGTTCCTTGCGGCATTTGAGTCCCGGTCGTGGGTCACGCGGGGCATGTCCAGACCCGGACGGAAAGCGTTAATCTAATGCGCTTTGATGTAAAGCGTCAGAGAGAAGGGAGGAAGGTGGCACTCCTCGCGCAGCCTTCAGGCCGGGGTCAGCAAGTGCCGCCGCGATCCGATGAGCGGGCGTCGCTCGGTCGGATGAGACCGCAAAGCGCATCGCTCGTTCCACTGAAACATAAGTCTTTCATCATCAAGCGGACTACTGATCGCTACACACGGATCGAAAAATCATGAGACTTTCAGGCATCGCACTGGTCACCGGCGGCGCAGGCTTCGTCGGTTCACACATCGCCGCGGCGCTCATTGAACGGGGCTTGCGCGTCCGCATCATCGATGATCTTTCCACCGGCCACCGTGAGAATCTCGAAGAGATCGGCGGCGATTTCGACTTCATTCACGCGAGCTTGCTTGACGAAGCGGCGCTCGACCGCGCGCTTGAGGGTGTCGAAATAGTCTTTCATCAAGCGGCGATCCCGTCGGTGCCGCGCTCTGTGGAAAAGCCCCACGAGACGCATCGCGCTTGCGTCGAAGCGACCTTCTCTTTGCTCGAAGCGGCGCGCAGGCGTAAGGTCCGGCGCCTTATTTACGCCGCATCGAGTTCGGCCTACGGCGATCAGCCGACGCTTCCGAAATCCGAAGAGATGCGCCCCGATCCGCTCTCGCCCTACGCTGCGGCGAAGCTGGTCGGCGAATATTATTGCCAAGTCTGGACCCGCACTTACGGATTGGAGACGGTAGCGCTTCGTTATTTCAACGTCTTCGGCCCGCGACAGGATCCGAGTTCACCCTATTCGGGCGTCATCTCGCGCTTCATCGCCGCTTTGATGAAAGGCGAGCGGCCATTGATCTTCGGCGATGGGGAACAATCGCGCGATTTCACTTACGTCGAAAACGTCGTGCAGGCGAATCTGAAGGCCGCGGAATCGCCGAGCGCTGTCGGATACGTGATCAACGTCGGCAACGGATGTCGCGTCACGCTCAATCAGTTGCTCGAAGCGCTCAAGAAGCTGACCGGTCGCACCGATCTTGAACCTGAATACCATCAGCCGCGTCCCGGTGATGTCCGCCACAGTCTCGCCGATATCACGCGCGCGCGCCAGCTTCTCGGATATGAGCCCACGGTCGGGTTGGAAGAGGGTTTGCGCCGGACCATCGAATGGTGGAAGCGCAGCCGGTATGCCCGCTGAGTCGAGTCCACTATCTGCGGTTCTGCTGTCTGCGGTTTTTCGTTTGAAGAACCGGCGTACGCGGGCAGACCGAGCATGGGCGCTCCTGTACCGGGCGGAGATCGGTATAGACGCGCGGCGCGTCGGGCATCAGGGTTGCCAAACTATCGAGGATTGAGATGGCGACGATTGCGGAGAAGAGATGCTCTCTGGATCGACCGCACATCGCCTCGCCTGCTTGTGCGGTGAAAGCCGCGCTTGAGGCCAAGTAGATGAACGCGGCGCTGATCGGCAAGCAGACGAGCGTCGCCGTAGTGATGCCGAGCGCCATCGCCCGCGACGCGTTGTGAGCTGGGTTGCGCATCTCACCGGTTATCTTGCTCACATCCCATCAAACCACTTTCCGAAGCTCAAAATGAGATCCGCATGCTCAGTTGCACCTCGCGCCCCGGCGTCGCCGCTTCGGTGATGGTGCCGAATTGCGGCGTGTTCACGAAGCGGTTCGGCGTGCCGAGGTTGGTGTGATTGAGCGCGTTGAAGAGTTCGGCACGAAGCTGCAACCTGAGCTTCTCCGTCAAATTGAAATCGCGCTGCACGGCTACGTCCAGAGTCCTCATGCCGGGGCCGTAAACCGAGTTCCTTCCGACGTTGCCGAAGGTGTAGGCTGGCGGCGTGGCGAACGCTTCCGGGTTGAACCAACGATTGGCCGTGCGCGTGCCTGGACCGAAGACGGGTTGCCCGGTGTGGTTGGCGCGAATCGGGTTGTCGCCGAGCAACGTTCCGGCGTTAGCCGTGTCGCCGAAGACCGAGATGGTGAAAGGATAACCGCTCTGCGCTTGGTAGATGGCCGAAATGCGCCAGCCACGCGCGATCATCTGCCACCAGCCTGTGCCGCCCATGGTCGGCACATCATATACGAGACTGAGCGCGAACCGATGACGTATGTCGCAGGCCGGTCCCTTTTCAGCTCTGAGGTCGCTGTTATTTTGCGGCAGAGCTGATTCAAACATCGGCGAACGAAAGTCAGGCGCGTCGCTTAGGTTCTTCGACCAAGTGTAGTTGGTCAAAAAGGTCAGCCCACGCGCGTAGCGACGACGGACGTTGACGTAACCGGCGTTGTACCAGCTCTGCGCCGAGTTCTCGAGCAGGTTGATGCTGCTTACGGGAAAGGTCGTGCTGACGACTCGAACGTTATCCGGGATGAGCGTGCCCGGGATGAAGCTAATCGTCTTGTAAGGACGGCGCGGCCCGAGCGGTCCCGGTCCAGGCGGCGCGTTGTTTATCAGGTGAGCGCGTTGCAGATGAATGCCGTGCGAGCCGAGATAGCCGAGTTCGAGCGTGGTCGTCTGAGTGAGGCTCTTTTCGAGCGACAAGCTCCACTGCTGAATGTACTGGGCCGGTGCATTCGCCTCGAATGCAGCGAAGCTGACGACGGTGCGTCCGAGCACCGGCTCATTGAAATTGAAATGCGAAGCGAGCAGCGCGGGCGACGGAATGAAATTATCGCTCTGCTGCGTTTCGGGAAAGACGTACGGAACGTTATGTCGCTGATTGCACCATGTGTTCATGTCCACGGGCGTGAAGAAGATGCCGAAAGCCGCGTGGAGCACGATGCCGTAACGCGGGCTATGGTGCGATAGGCCGAGGCGCGGCGCGAACTTGAGCTTGTTCGGGAACATCAGCCCTTCCGGATAGCCTTGCTGCCCGCCAATGAAAGCCATCAGTTTGCCGTCGCGAAAGATCAGATTGGAGTTCGTATAGCGGATGTCGCGCAAAGGACTCATGTACTCGTAGCGCACGCCAAGTTGCAAAGTCGTGTTGCGCGTCACTTGAAAGCTGTCTTGAACGAAGGCGTCGGCATACCATTGACGAAGCTGCATTTGCGGAATGCCGGCTTGGCGTTGTTTGACCACGGGCAGGCCGAGCAAGAAGCTGGCGAGCGCCGAACCAGTCCCGTCGTTGGTCCCGGTGCGCGTCGTGAAGCCTTTGGTGAACTGGTAGTAGCCACGATTTTGGAAGAAGCCCCACATGGGCCAGATGTAGTAACGGAAACTGCCGCCGAACTTCAAACTGTGCTGCCCTCTTTGCCAATTGACCAGATCGCGCGCCTCGAGCAGCGTATCCCACGCGCGCGTCGGCGTGGCGAGGTACTGATCGCCCATTGGCGTGTAACCTTGCACTTGAAAGTAAGGCGCGCCCCATGCCCCTGGACCACCGAATCCGA
>NZ_PSLQ01000033.1:0-35753 GCF_040289685.1 Pyrinomonas sp. | reverse complement strand
TCGCTCGAAATCGAGGTTAGCAAAGCGGCGATCGTAGAGTCAATTGAGCCCATAGCTAAAAGCGCTCGTGATCGCGACGCTGCGAGCTCGGAGCTTCAGGGATGCCCGGCGAATATCGCCCGCAACTCTACTTATGAGCAATGCGGTATGGAGTTTAGGGACTACGTTTCAGGACCTTCCGGCGAACATCGCCAGCAAAACCGCAACCGCATCCAAATAGATGCGGCGCGCCTCTGCTTCGCGCGGCAGATTGTTCACGATGAGCGAAAAGACCAACCGTTCGCCCGCCGCCGTAGTCACGTAGCCAGACAACGACGCCGCGTTGTTGATCGTACCCGTTTTAGCGCGCACGTTGCCCGCTGCCGCCGTACCGCGCATTCTGTTGCGCAAAGTTCCGTCCACGCCTGCGATGGGAAGCGCGTCGCGGAAGACTTGTGCGTGCCGGTGACGAAACATATAGATGAGAAGGCGCGTCGTTGCCTCCGCCGTGACCAGGTTGCCGCGCGACAGACCTGAACCATCGACGATCTGCACGCTTGTCTCATCGATGCCCGCGGCGCGCAAGAACTGTTTGACGGCTTCGATGCCAGCCTCCTCGCTCTGCTGCCTCGGATCGGTACGCGTTGCGTTGCCGAGCGCGCGCAGCACCAGTTCAGCGTAAAGGTTCTGACTTGGCTTGAGTACCTGCGCGGCCACGACGCTGAGCGGCGGCGATGGCCGATTGGTGATTTCAACGAGCGAGACCGCAGGCATCAAGCGAGGCGAACGCGCATCCACGACGCGCGTTTTGCCGCGGATCTCAACGCCGCGTTTTTCGAGCGCCGCGCGAAGCATCGAGACGAACAACATCGCCGGATGTGAGATCGAAACGCTTGCCGAAAAGCCGGGATCATCTGCGGGGATCGTTCCTTCCACATCGAGCACGTTCTCGCCGAGCGGACGGTAGATGGCGAGTTCGCGCCGCGTCCCCTTGGGACCGGTCGTCGTTCGATTAACGATCGTCAGAAGCGAAGTCGCCGGTCCGGTGGTGATCGTGCCCGCATCGCCGATGCGCGCTCCTGGTTTGATTGAAAGGTCGAGCGCGTTGTCGTTGACCGTCAGCGCGCTGATTTCGGCGCCGTAATACCACTGTAAGTCATCCACTTCCCAACCGGACCCGAACGGCATGCCGGTGAAGTAGCTTTCGTCGCCGACCAAATCGCCTGCAACACGCCGCACGCCGGCGGCAACGATCTTGTCGGCCAGTTCATCAATGGCGCGGTAGTAGTCGCCGTTGTAAAAACGCGCGGCGAAAGAAGGATCGCCGCGCCCGTAGATGACGAGGTCACCGCTTATCCGCCCTTGCGCGTCGGGACGCATTGGGGCATAGACGGACGTGACGAAGCGAAAATCCGGGCCAAGGCGGTCGAGCGCCGCTGCGATCGTATAGAGCTTCATGTTGGAAGCTGGTTGCATCAGCTTGTCGGCGTTGAGCTCAAAGATCGTGCGCCCTGTGTCGAGCGAAACGACTTTGGCCGCAATTTGCGCGGGCGCCAGCTCCGGCTGATTGACGACTTGCGCGATCGCTGCGCGCAGTTCTTCGATGCTCCGCGTCGTCGTCGGAGCAAATGGCAACGAAGGTTGCGGCGGGCGCGGCGGTGGCTGTGCGCTCGGAGTCGAAGGTTGCGGCGGGCGCGGCGTCGTTTGCGCTGGCACCGTCCCGGTGAAGATCGCCAACAGAAGCGCGAGCGCGGTTGCAAGCTTTGCGCTGCGCTTAGACGTTACATCCGAACGATCGGTCATCATCAGTTGGTCCACTCGCGTAGTTTTTCCGGTGAAGTCTTCGAGCCACGCGGCAGCGCCTTCGTCTTTCGCTAGCGCGGCGTTTCAATCGAACGGATGATCTCTTCGGGCGAAGCCGTTGCCGTTCCCACTTTGCCGACGACGACGCCGGCGGCGTGATTGGCTATCATCGCCGCTTCGAGCAACGAGGCTCCAGCCGCGAGGCCCGCGCCGAGGGCGGCGATCACCGTATCGCCTGCGCCCGTCACGTCGTAGACTTCGCGCGCGACCGTTGGCACGCGGAGCGGATTCGCCTCCTCTTCGAGCAGGATCATGCCGCGCTCGCCGAGCGTGACGAGCACGGCGTGACAGCCGAGACGCGCGCGGATCAAACGCGCTGCGTGCGCGATGCCCGCCTCCGAATCGTCGTCGCCGTTGGTAAGACGCAAAGCCTCATGATGATTCGGCGTGACGAGCGTCGCTGGACGATAAGCGTCGAAGTTGCGAAACTTCGGATCGATCAACGTCGGAACGTGCGCGCTTCGGGCAAACGGAAGCACTTGGTTTAGCGTACGCGGCGTCACGGCACCTTTTTCGTAATCGGAGACGATGAAAGCATCGGCGCGTCGAAGCGCCCGCTGCAAGCGTTCGATCAGTTGTTCTTCGATTTCGGCGCAGACCGGCGCGCGCCGTTCGCGGTCCGCGCGCACAACGAGTTGACTGTGGGCGATGATGCGCGTTTTGGTCGTTGTCGGGCGGGTCGCGTCGACGATGAGCTGTTCGTCGTCGGCCCCCATTTCTTGTAGCTCGGCTCGTACCCTTTCTCCGGCGCGGTCGCGCCCGATGATGCCGACCAGCGTTGCTTCAACGCCGAGCGCGCGCAAGTTGGCCACCACGTTGGCCGCCCCGCCCAAGCGGACCGATTCGCGTCGTACATCGACGACCGGCACAGGCGCTTCCGGCGAAATGCGCGTCACGTCGCCCCAGACGAATTCATCGAGCATCACATCGCCGAAGACGATCACCGATCGCCCGCGCATGTTCGCTAGAAGTTCAGCCGCACGTTGTGTTGAGAGGTGGTGCATATCTTGATTTCCGTAAAAAATCCCTTCGGGCGATTAGCGAGCAGCGCGCCATGCTACCTGTTGGCAAGCAAGCGGTCAACCGCCGTCATCACGTCTTCCACCGAGACGTGCCGAATGCACTGAGGACGCTGAAAAGCGGTACACTCATATCCAGCGCATGGCGCGCAAGCCATTTCTGCGCGCACCACTGCGTGCGGAAGATCGGTCCACGGACGCCAGTGCGCGACGTTGGATGAGCCGAAGATGACGACCACCGGCGTCCGAACGGCTGCGGCGATGTGCGCGACTCCGCTATCGTTGCCGATGAAAATGTGCGCGCGGTGGGCCAGCGCAATCAGCTCGGGAAGGGAAAGGTCTGTGAACTGGATGATGCGTCCGTGCGCGCGTGCAGCCACCTCGCGCGCGATCTCGGCTTCGTCGGGCGCCGCCACGACGACCGTGCGCAATCCGCGCGCGCGTAGGTGATCGGCGACGCGCGCGAATCTTTCCGCTGGCCACGTCTTCGATTCGAAAGCGGCAGCCGGGTGCATCAGAACGAAGGGCTGTGCGTCATCCAAACCTTCGGCCAACAAGCGACGCTTTGTCTTTTCGTCTGCGTGAGTCGTTACCGCCAGCCGCGTTCGCGGGCGGTCGCTGACGGGGACGCCGGTCCAGCCAAGCAGCGCCAGTTGTTGTTCGACCGAGTGGGTGTTCGGTTGCTGCCAGATCTGTGCTGGAGGCGGCGCCAGATGGTTGTGCAGCCGCGCGTATTGATAACTTGCGAATCCGACGCGGTGGCGCGCGTTGGATGCCTTGGTCAAAAAGGTGGCCGTCGTTCCGCCGTGAAGGTTGAAAGCGACATCGTAACGCGCCGCACGCAACGTGCCGATCAAGCGGGCGCGCGCCCAATTGCTGCGCTCGACGGCGATCACGCGATCGACTTCGCGAAAACCTTCGAGCACAGGCGCCACCCAATCCTCGAGCAACACATCGATCTCCGCTTCGGGCAAGAACCGTCGCAACGCCAGCAGCGAAGGCGTCGCTAGCACCGCATCGCCGATGGAACGAAGGCGCACGACGAGCACGCGCTTGACCTCGCGCCAGTTCCAACGCGCGGGCGCGAGAGGCTGCGGTTGGGCGCTTGCGCTCGGCGCGGCGTTCAAGTCGTTTCGATGTCGTCGTTCCTCCACCTGATCGTCAGGGTACAGTTGCCGCTTCGCCCGCAGGCGGCGTCGGATCCTCCTCGATCTGCGCTTCGTCGATGAGCATCACGGGGATGTCATCGCGGATCGGGTAAACGCGCTTGCACTGCAAGCACTTCAAACCGCTCCCGTCAGGTTTGAGTTCGACTTTGGTTTTGCACAGCGGACAGACGAGTATCTCCAGCAGTTCTTTCGATAGAGCCATCGTTGGATCCCCTTCGAGAAGATCGCGGGCCGCGCATTCAGAAGCTTAACAGCGCGACGAACCGCTCGGCAAGCGAAGTAAAAGTCGCTGACTCGACGACGCGCCAGCGGATCCAAGCTGCGCGGTTCGTTTCATCTCCGAGCCAATGGTTCGACGCCGCGCCACCGAAGCCGTTCGGTCCAACGCGCGATCAGCTCGACGAAACCGAAGACGCGCTTTCGCGCCTTTCGAGGCGCATCAGGAGGCCGTTTTTGGGGCGCAGCGTGATTCGCGGCAACGGCTCGATCCTTTGGCCGGAGACGAGCCTCATGCGCCACGAGCGAGCCATGGTCGCCAGCACGATGATCCCTTCCAGCCAAGCGAACGCTTCGCCGATGCAACGACGTGGACCTCCACCGAATGGAAAGTAGGAGTACGGTGGGCGCGCCTGTTTGTTTTCGGGGCGCCATCTTTCGGGATCGAAGCGTTCCGGATCGGGGAAGTAACGCGCGTCGCGATGCATGACGTACTGGCTGACGAGCACCAGCGAGCCAGCGGGGATGAAATATCCGCCGATCTCCACCGGACGCACGACCAATCTTCCGATCACCCACGCTGGCGGATAGAGGCGCATCGCTTCGGCAAAGACCATCTCGGTATAGGCGAGGTCGGGTAGGTCGGCGAAGCGCGGAAGCCTCTCGCCGAGCACCTGATCGACTTCCTGATGCAAACGCCTCTCGACTTCCGGGTGCTGCGCGAGCAGATACCACGTCCAAGCGAGGGCGTTGGCGGTGGTCTCATGACCGGCGAGAAAAAGCGTCATCGCTTCGTCGCGCACTTGTTCATCGGTCATACCGCCTTGATCGCCATCCGTGTCGCGCGCCAGCAGCAGCATCGAGAGCAGATCGCCACGATCCTCACCGCTTCGTCGGCGTTCTTCGATGATGCGATAGATGATCGAATCGAGCTTGGCGCGCGCTCTTTCGAACTTGCGCCGTGATGGAATGAGAAAGCGTTCGATCAACTCCGAGTAAGGCATCATCAATAGTTCGAACAAGTCCATCAAGTCCGCCAGCGCGCGCCCGACATCGTCGGCATCTGATTCGACTTCGGCGTCGAAAAGCGTTTTACCGACCACGGCCAGCGTCAAGCGCATCATTTCGCGCGCGATGTCCACCGTTGCGCCGTCTCGCCAGCGATGCGTCATCTTAACCGCACAGTCGGCCATCACGTCGGCATAAGCGGCGATGCGTTGGCGGTGAAAAGCGGGTTGGATCAAACGGCGTTGGCGGCGATGGAAGTCGCCTTCACTGGTCAATAGACCTTCGCCGAGCAGCAGCTTGGCCCGCTGCAACGCGCGCCCTTTTACGAAATGGTCGTGGCGCGTGACGAGCACTTCTTTAATGAGATCGGGATGATTGAAAAGGACGACCCTTTGTGGACCGACGAAGAATTGCGCGACGTCGCCATAGGTGCGCGCCAGTTCCGTGAGAAAGCGCAACGGATCACGGCGAAAAGCGAAAAGATGATACCCCGGCAACAGACAGCGCGGTCCGGGTGGGATGGCGACAACCGACATGCTCTTTGATCCTCCCAGCCGAACTCAATTCTACCAGATGCGCTCGCCCGTGCTGTAAGCCTTGCCCGAGCCGCTCTGGGGAGGCTGAGAAGGATCAACGAAGCAAGATGATCTCGCGCGCCGTTGCGGGAAGCTCGACGCGCAACCGCCCGGTTTGAGCATCGAACGTCGTGCGTTCCACGCTTCGTCCATCGATGCGCACTTCGCGCGGCGGAGCGTTCAACCCGACCATCTGCAGCGCGGAAAAGTCGCGCGCGCGATACGCGCCCTCATGGACGAGCGTGATGCGCAAGCGCGTCGCATCCTCTTCGGTGCGCACCGTGGTGCGGCGAAACTCCCCGCGTTCGTATGCGTAGCCGTCGCCGCGATCTTGATAGATTTTGCTCTCTCCGCTGCCGATGGCGACGGTCAAGGCGAGCGGCGTTTGTTGAGCTGCATCTGTGTTTGGCGCGGGCGCTTGTATAGCCAGCGCAGCTCCGGCGCGGACGAAAAATGGCAAGCGATCGAGCGGCGCTTCGATCACAGCTTCGCGTCCGCCCGGAAAGCGCGCACCGGTCCACCAATCGATCCACGTCTCGCCCGCCGGGAAATAGACGCGCCGCTGCCTTTCGCCCTCGCGCACCACGGGAGCGACCAAGATGTCACGCCCGAGCAGGAACTGATCTTCAATCAAGTAGGTGCGCGCGTCGGTTGGGTAGTCGAACCACAGCGGGCGCATCACGGGCGCGCCCGTCTCTTCGTGTTCGCGAAAGACAGAATAGATGTAAGGCAAGAAGATGTAGCGCAATTCGATGGTCGCGCGATTGATGCGTTCGAAATCCGGACCGAAAGCCCAAGGCTCTTGATGGCGCGTCGGGCTGCCGGTTGAATGCGCGCGCAAAAAGGGCGTGAAGACAGCAGCTTGCAACCAACGCGCGTAAAGCTCCCCGGTCGGCACCGGATAATCAGCGAATCCGCCGACGTCGGCTCCGGCAAAGGGCACACCCGAGACGCCGAGGTTGGCGAGCATGGGGATGGTGAGCGCCAAATGGTCCCACGTCGAGACGTTATCGCCGGTCCAGACCGCGGAGTAACGTTGCACGCCAGCGTATGCGGCGCGCGTCAGCACGAACGGGCGCAGGTCGGGACGCAACTTTTTCACGCCTTCAAAGGTCGCGCGCGCCATCTGCATCCCGTAAACATTGTGGTAGCGGCGGTGCGTATCGGGCAGGATGCCCTCGCCTGCGTGCCGCACGTCGAGCGGAAAAGTCTTGCCTGGATGGTGCGCGATGCGTGGTTCTGCCAGATCATCGGGCAGAAAAGTGGCCGGTTCGTTCATGTCGTTCCAAAAACCGGCGATGCCTTCATCGAGATGTTGACGGTAGAGCGAGCCGAACCAAGCGCGCGCCTTCGGGTCGGTGAAATCGGGAAAGGCACACGTGCCGGGCCAGACGCGCGCGTGAAACTCGCTTCCATCGGCGGCGCGGTGGAAATAACCGCCAGCGCGTCCCTGAAGATATATGTCGTAGTTTTCATCCACCTTGATGCCCGGATCAATGATGAGGACGAGGCGAAATCCTTGTTGACGCAGATCGCGCGCCAGCTTCGCCGGATCGGGAAAGCGCTCGCGGTTCCAAGTGAAGACGCGATACCCGTTCATGTAGTCGATATCGAGGTAGATCACGTCGCACGGGATGCGTTTTTCGCGAAAAGTCCGCGCGATATCGCGCACCCGTGCCTCTGGATAATATGACCAGCGCGATTGTTGAAAACCGAGCGCCCAAATGGGCGGCAAGGGCGTGCGCCCGGTAAGCTCCGTGTAGTCGCGCAAGATGTTGCGCGGCGCGCGTTCTCGACCGCCAGTGAAGACGTAATAGTTCAGCTCGCCGCCCGGTGCGCCGAACGTGTAACGCGCCGGATCGGTCTTGCCCATGTCGAAATATGTGCGGTGCGTATTGTCGAAGAAGATTCCGTAAGCGCGTCCCCTGTGAAGCGCGATGAAGAACGGGACCGATTTGTACGTCGGATCGGTGTTGCGATCGTAAGCGTAGGTATCGTAGTTCCACATCACCATCGTCTGCCCGTGGCGCGACATGGGCAGCGGTTTCTCGCCGAAACCGTAGTAGAGTTCCGTCGGGGGGCGTTTTTTGGAGGTCTCGACGGCTCCCGTCTCCGAATCGAAAGCGTAAGCGCGCGTGCGATCGTCTTCGACGATCACATCTCCTTGCGCGTCAAGGACGACGAGCGAGAAGGGACGGTGTTGAATGACCAAGCGTGTGTTCGCCGTCTGGAGTACGCTCTGTTCGCCTTCCGTGCGCACTCGGACGTCAACCGAGGCGCGTGGTCTCTGCTCCACGGCGTAAGAGAAGTCGGGTTCAAATTTGCCTTTGGGCGCGAGTCGCACACGCACGACATCCGGTGACGTGAAGAGGATGGCCGCTCGCGCGCCGCTCGATAGAGCGATCACGACACCGTTCGGCTGGCGTTCGACGCCAACAACGTCGCCCGCTGCGCGCCACGCCGCTGATGCATCTGTGGCCAGAACAACGATGAGCGTCGCTATCTGAACGACGCTTGGCACGTACCTGCGCTTGAACATCTTGCCTCTCCCTAAAGGATCGCGCTCCAGAAAGCGCGGAAGCGCCCCGCGCTCTCCTTCGTTGCGTTTACAGTGCCTTGATGTGATTACAAACCGGTCGCCTGTTCTGCTTTTCGCATCGCCTTCGTTGCCTCTACAGCCGCATTCATTGCGATCCGAAGGGGCGATCCGTCCCCTTCGCTCACGTCGCGCGACCGATCAGCGAAGCGACGCGTTCGACTCCGCCGCGCGGCGTTCGTAGATGATTCGTCCGCCGAAGATCGTCATCACCGTTTCGGTGCGGAGTATCTCTTCCGGTTCGACGGTCAGAAGATCGCGCGAGTGGACCACCAGATCGGCGAGCATGCCCGGCGCGATCACGCCCTTTTCACCCTCGTCGAAAGAAGCGTAAGCCGCTTCCGCCGTGTAACAGCGGATCGCATCTTGAATGCTCAAACGCTCTTGTGGCCACCATCCACCGGGCGGATCGCCGTCGGGGCTTTGGCGCGTGACGGCAGCGTACAGCCCGAGATACGGGTTGATCGGTTCGACGGGCCAATCCGTGCCGAATGGGACGCGAACGTTGAAAGAGCGCATCATATGCCAGGCGTAAGCGCCGAGCACACGGTATTGGCCCAAACGCGCTTGCGCCCAGCGCTTGTCAGAGATCGCGTGCGATGGCTGCATGGAAGCGAGCACGCCGAGATCGCGGAAACGCGCGAAATCGAGCGGCGCGACCACTTGGGCATGCTCAACGCGGTGTCGCTG
This sequence comes from Pyrinomonas sp., assembly GCF_040289685.1. NCBI lineage: Bacteria > Pseudomonadati > Acidobacteriota > Blastocatellia > Blastocatellales > Pyrinomonadaceae > Pyrinomonas > Pyrinomonas sp. Next base: position 26,638 of record NZ_PSLQ01000033.1, on the reverse strand, counting down.
GCGCTCGCCTGCTGAAGCTTTGTTCGCCGCCTCAAAGGCATCGAGCGCCATGCGATTGGCACGGTCGCCGATGGCATGCAGCGCGATCTGGAACCCGGCGCGCGCGCGTTCGACGACCATGCGCGTTAGCTCTTCGGACGAGCGACGCGGCAGCCCGCTGTTATGTGGATCGTCGGCGTATGGCGCTAGCATCGCCGCTGTGCGCGAGCCGAGCGTTCCATCGACGTAGCCTTTGAGCGCCGTCAATTTCAGCCGTCGCGGATCATCGCCGAAAGAAGCGAATTCGGTCCGCTGTCGTTGAAGTTCCGCGATCGAATCCTCGAAGTTTTGCCATTCGGCCACACGCACGGTTAATTGATTTTGGCGTAGAAGCTCGCGGTAGAGTCTGGTCGTTTCGTACCCGGAATTGTCTTGAATCGAGGTGATGCCGTAACGCTTCGCTTCCTCAAGCGCGCGGCGCAAGGCTTGCATCTTCTCCTCGCGGGACGGTTCAGGCACGATGCGCGCGACCAAGCTTGCTGCCGTCTCCTTGAGGATACCGGTCGGTTCTCCTTGCGCATCGCGCAGGATCTCCCCGCCGGGCGGGTCGGTCGTCTGCCGCGAGATGCCGGCCTTGCGCAACGCAAGCGTGTTGACCCAACTGACGTGACCATCAACGCGCTGCAGAAAGACCGGATTGTTCGGTGCGACTTCATCGAGGTCCTGACGTGTCGGCCACTGACCGCCCCAGAGCGTGTGATCCCAACCGCGTCCCAACACCCAAGCGCCGGGCGGAAGCTCTGCGACGCGCCGCGCGATGCGACGTTTGGCCTCATCGAGCGTGCGCGCGCCGTTCAGCTCGACGCGCAACAACGACAGTCCGCCGCTCAAAAAGTGGATGTGCGCATCGTTGAAGCCGGGCGTCACTAACCTGCCTTGAAGATCAATGGTGCGTGCGGCGCGAAAAAGGCGCGTGATCTGCGCCGTGCTGCCGACGGCGACGATTCGTTCGCCATCGATGGCGACCGCTTGCGCGAGGGTTCCGCGCGCATCTGCCGTGAAGACCTTGCCGTTGATCAGCAGGAGCGACACGGCGCGCTGTTGCGCTTTGCCGCTCGGCACGATCAAGAGAATGCCGAAGATGAGGGCGAGAAGCTTCGATCCGTCGTGCATCGTTGGGGGTTGAACCGTTTCGTTTCTTCGCTAAGACGGCCAAGTTTATACCATCAGTTGTAGGACGGAACAACTTCTCGCTGTTGGTTGGCGCGTGCGCTCTTGGCGATGGATCTCAGCATTGGGGCGGCACATTCTAAACGCAAGATGGCTTGCCTCCGCTTGAGCGGCTGCGCAGCAGCGCTTCGGCGAGCGTTTGAAGGAAGATCGACCGTAGATTCATCTCGGTTCCATTCGGAACGAGCAAGAGGGAGTCGCAATGCGCGCTCGGCACGATTTTTGACTATTAAGTTGGAAGCGAAGCAAAAGTGAGCGATTTCAAAACAGCGAAAAGCGACGGTTCGCTTCAGCGGCGGTCTGAATTTTACAACTGGGAAAGGGATGATGGAGAAAATGGCGAGCAACAGAGAAGAGCTCATGCGACAACCCGAATTGTTGCCGAAGAGAACGGAAAGCGGGCGGTTGAGCGTAAACGTTGGGGACACGGAGCGTCTGCTTTCGACCATCGGCGGCGGCGCGCTAGCTCTATATGGATTGACGCGCGGCTCGCTCGGTGGAATCGCTCTCGCGCTGGCTGGTGGCGCGCTCATCTATCGTGGCGTCACTGGTCACTGCAATCTCTACGAAGCGGTGGGCGTCAATACAGCTACCGGAGCGCAGAGCGCAAAATCGGCGCGCGTCGAAAAGAGCGTCATGGTCAACCGTCCGGTGGAAGAGGTCTATCGCTTCTGGCGCAACTTCGAGAACTTGCCGCGCGTCATGAGCCACCTTGAATCGGTCGAAGTCAAAGACGCCAAACGCTCGCACTGGGTAGCGAAAGCGCCCGTTGGAACGAGCGTCGAATGGGACGCTGAGATCATCGACGAGCGGCCAAACGAGTCGATCGCTTGGCGCTCGCTTCCCGGAGCCGACGTCGAAAACTCAGGTACGGTCCGGTTTCGTCGAACTGATGGCGGGACTGAAATACAGGTTACGTTAGAATACACGCCGCCGGGCGGTGCGCTCGGCGCGACGGTGGCGCGCTTGTTCGGCGAGAATCCAGAACAACAGTTGGAAGAGGATCTGCAACGATTCAAGCGCGAGATGGAAGGATCGGGCGGACAAGAAGCGGCTTGACGTCCCACCGTCTGAGGCGCGCGAGCGAAGCGGTTGCGCAAATGTTTCGCTCGCGCATTGGCTCTGAAGATCGGGCGCGCTGCCGAGTGCGCCTTCAAACGACGGCGTTCGCGGCTAGGGCATGGTCCGAAGGTACTCCTCGAGTTCCGCGCGCGTCGGCAGCGCCTGGCGTGCACCTAGAGAGCGGCATTTAAGCGCCGCCACTGCGCAACCCATCTTCAAACAAGTCTCTAGTTCTTCGCCCTGCAACAGGCCGTAAAGAAAGCCGGCGTGGAAAGCATCGCCAGCGCCCGTCGTATCGCGACATCCGCCGGGCACAGGCAGCGCCGCCATTTCGATGAAGAGGCTTTCGTGGTAGAGCAGCGCGCCGCGCGTGCCGCGCGTCATACCAACCACGGCGCAGCCGTAACGCGCCTTGATCTCCATGAGCGCCGCGCGTTCATCGGTCAAGCCAGTCAGCCGACGCGGAAACTCCGCCGATGAGATCAGCACGTCGATCAACGGCAAAAGGTGTAGCAAGCCGTCGTAGATGTTGTCTATATCGGCGGAGACCACCGTCGCCGCGCGGCGCGCTTCGCGCGCCATCTGCACGCAAGCGAGCGGGTCATGTGCGTCCATGTGGAGTATGCGTCCGCGCTCGGCGAAGCCCGTTGGCGCTTCCCATTCGGCGTAAGCCAAACGTTCGTCGCGGTCCCAAAGGATGGTCCGTTCGCCCGTGCGCGCATCGATGATGATGAAGGCGATCTGCGTGCGTGCACCTTGAACGATCTCAGCGCGATCCACGTTGATGCCCTCTTCGATAAGCGATTGAAGCCCTTTACGCCCCTCTTCGTCGGAGCCGAAGCGGCCCGCATAAGCCGTGCGCATCCCCAAACGCTGTAACCCAACCATGGTCGAAGCCGTTTGCCCGCCAGCGGATTGCGCGTAAGCGACAAAGCGCGTTTTAGTATCGAAGGTCGGATACTGCGGCGCGACGATCAAATGGTCGAAGGCGTTGAGTCCGAAGCCGACGCAATCGAACTCCCTTCTTTCAGGCAAAGCGAGCGGAAAACGCATGAGTCGTTCGCTCCGAATCGCGGAATTGGGTACAATTGAGAAGGTAATCATAAAGCGTGCGCGCTCGTTTGAGCGAGCCAGACGGATCATGGTTTTGGAAGAGAAGCTTCAATCGCTGCCGACCGACCCGGGCGTGTACATCTACAAGGACGCCGCGGGCCGCCCCATCTACGTCGGCAAGGCGAAGAACCTGCGCCACCGCGTGCGCTCTTATTTTCAATCGAATCGCGCGCTCGATGTGAAGACGCGCGAGCTTGTCCGACGCATCGCCGATCTTGAGTTCATCGTCACCGACACGGAAGTCGAGGCGCTGGTGCTTGAATCGAACCTGATCAAACGGCACAAGCCGCGCTACAACGTCCTGCTCAAAGATGATAAGCAATATCCGCACCTGAAATTGACCGTCAACGAGCCTTTCCCGCGCGTCATGATCACTCGCCGCATCGAACGCGACGGCGCGCTCTATTTCGGCCCTTTTCTGCCGGCAAGTCTTGCCCGCCGCACCATCGATCTCGTCAACCGCACCTTTCAGTTGCGCACGTGCGACATCGACATCGACGGCAAGTTGCCGCGCCCGTGTCTCGAATATCACATCAAGCGTTGTCTCGGACCGTGCGTCAAAGAGCTATGTTCGCCAGAGCAATACCAAGAGGCTGTGCGCGACGTGCGCCTGTTCCTTGAAGGCAAGAACAAAGAGCTGGTCGAAGAACTGGAGCGGCGCATGTATGCGGCGGCGGAGGCGATGAATTTCGAACTGGCTGCCAAATACCGCGACATGCGCAGCACGGTGCTCGCGCTCGCCGAGCAGCAGAAGATGGCGACTTCGCCTGACCGCGATGTGGACGTTTTCGGGTACCATCGCGAGGGCGCGCGGTTGGCGCTGCAACTGTTCACCATGCGCGAGGGGCGCGTCGTCGGACGGCGTGAGTTCTTCTGGGAAGACTTATCGGAAGAAGGGTTCGATCCATCGGCTTTTCTGAGCGAAGTGCTGGCCCAATACTACTCGACCGACTACGTGCCGCGTGAGATTTACGTGCCCCTCGATTTCGAGGACCGCGAATTACTGGAACGCGCTTTGAGCGAGCGGCGCGGACGGCGCGTTCACATCATCGTCCCGCAACGCGGCGAGAAGCGCGATTTGGTCGAATTGGTGGAAAAGAACGCGCGACTCGCTTTCGAGCAGCGCTTCCGCATCCTCAAACCCGACATGCAACGCGTGCTCGAAGAGCTGCAAGAGACGCTCGAATTGCCGCGCTACCCGGCGCGCATCGAATCCTTCGACGTATCGAACATCTCCGGCACAGACACGGTAGCGGCGTTGGTCGTCTGCGAAAACGGGCGCATCAATCGCGCCGAAGGGCGACGTTTTCGCATCAAGACGGTGGAGGGCGCGAACGATCCGGCGGCAATGCGCGAGGCGGTCTTTCGCCGCTATCGCCGTCAATTGGAAGAGGGAGAGCCGCTGCCCGATGTGGTTTTGATCGATGGCGGACGAGCGCAACTTCAAGCTGCGGCCAGCGCCATGCGCGAACTCGATCTCGAAGCCATCCCGCTGGTCGGCGTCGTCAAGCCGCCCGGACGGCATAACGATGTCTCGCACTTGCTGGTGCACGGACGCGAATGCGATCCCCTCAGGCTCGATGCGCATTCGCCCGTGCTTCATCTGGTCCAGATGATACGCGATGAGACGCACCGTGCTGCGGTCGCTTACCATCGCAAGCGGCGCGCGCTGCGCGACTTCACCTCGGAACTGACGGCCATTCCCGGCGTTGGCGAAAAGCGCAAGAACAGATTGCTTCGTAGCTTCGGTTCGATTACGCGCATCGCGCAGGCGAGCATCGCAGAGCTAACGCCTTTTGTCGGACGCGCAACCGCCGAGCAGATCGTCGCGCACTTTGCTCGTCAACGCGAGGTTTCGGCGCGCCGCGATCAAGCGGCAAGCGATGGCGCTTTCGATCCCGCTGCCGTGACGACCAGCCTCGTCGATCCGCGCGGCGAAGCCGATGATCTCGCTCCCATTCGCGCGCTCGATCAACAGGGAAGACCATTGCTAAGCGGCACGCGCCGCCGCCGTCGCGCGACGCGCAAGAGGGAGTGAGCGCGCGGTTCTGCCGAGAAGTGGGGCCGAAAATTAAAGACGAAAGCGATTCCGACTCGATGCGAATTCATCAAATCACTCTGCCGACCCCTTTCGACGTTGGGCCGGTGAACGTCTATCTCGTGCTGGACGAACCTCTCACCCTGATCGACACTGGGCCGAAGACGCCCGAAGCGCTCGACGCGCTGCGCGATGGTCTGAGGCGCGCTGGCGTGCGTCCGCTGGACCTGCAACGCATCGTCTTGACGCACACGCACGAGGATCATTGTGGGCTGGCGCGCACGCTGCTCAACGAAGCGCGCGAGGCAGAGGTCTTCGTGCATGGGTGGGAGACGGGCCACCTCGCTTCGCGTTTGGCGTATGAAGAGTATCGCGCGTTGCTTGCACGCGCTGGGGTGCCCAACGGGGTCATCGAAGCGATGCGAAAACTCTACGATGGCGTGCGCCGCTATGCCGACGGGTTAGAACCGGACCAGTGGCGCGAACTGCGCGACGAAGAGGAGTTGGAGTTCGCCTCCGGCACGCTGCGCGTCGTTCACACGCCAGGCCATACGCCTGGTTCCTGCTCGTTCGTTCGCGAAGCCGATCGCACGGTGATCGCCGGTGATTGCGTTCTAAAGCGCATCACGCCGAACCCGATCCTCGCTCCCGATCCGCTCAACCCGCGCCGCCGATTCCGCTCGCTCGAAGAGTATCTGGTCAGCCTCGCCCGTCTGCGCAACTTCGCGCCGACGCTTGTCTATGGCGGGCACGGTGAACCTGTGAACGACTTCGAGGAGTTGTTCACGCGTTATTTGCGACAAGTACGCGAGCGCCAAGCTGAAGTGCTGCGCCTCGTGCCGAAGGCTGGAGCGACCGCTTGGGAACTTTCCGCGCTGCTTTTCCCCGAGGTCGACAACGTGCACCGGTTCCTCGCCCTTTCGGAAACGGTCGCCCACTTGGACCTGGCGACCACCGAGGGAAAATTGCGGATCGAACAGCGAGAGGGAGAAGAAGTTTACATGCCCTCTTGAGAGAAAGCCCACGGCTTCTAGCCGTGAGATGACGCGAGCAGAGTGCGAAGCTGAGCCACTGTCGCAATATATGCTATAACCGTTGTTTGTGGACGAATCCCATCGACAGCGTGCAGGCTTGCGGCGAATCTTTTTCGGCGGGTCGGTGTCGCCGTCGCTTAACTCAACTTTTCGGCGCCAACGGCTTGCGAAATCAGCGTGAGCGAACGATTGTAGCGATAACTGATGTTGAAGTGTCCGTCATCGAACTCTTCGTGGACGAAGGCGATAGCTTGTTGACGCAATTTTTCGGCTAAGATCGAGGCGCCGACGTCCAAGCCGAACTCATCGCGCGTGCCGGCATCGAAATAGAGCAACTTCAAGCGTCGCAGGTTCTCGGCGTATTCACCGACTACGCGTACGGGATCGTGCGCGAGCCAGCGCTGCCAAACCTCTTCGATGACCTCACCAGTTTGCAAATCAAAGGGCAAACGGTAGCCGAGCGGTGCGCTCGAATCGGGCGAGTAACAAGCGCTCATAGCGATGATGTTGAGCGTCGGCACATCGTCTTTGCCGTGCTTCTCCTCGCGCCAGAAACGTTCGAGAAACGACGCCGGATCGCCCTTGATTGTGCGGAATGCTTTGACGAAATCGGGCAGGTAGCAGTACTCGAAGTAACAATCGCCGCTGTGCGAAGCGACGACGCCGAACAGATCCGGGTGGCGCATGCCGTGAACCAACGCCCCGTAGCCGCCGGAGGATTTGCCGACGATGGCGCGTCTTTGCGGTTCAGGCAGCGTGCGGAATTTGGCGTCGACGAAGGGGACGATCTCTCGCACGAGGTAATCGGCGTAGTTTCCGGTGGCTGGCGAGTTGATGTACTGCGAACCGCCGAGCCGCGTAAAGCAATCGGGCATGACGAGGATCATCTCGCCCGCTTCGCCGCGCGAGATGAGCAGGTCCATCCGTTCGGCCAAATTCGGCGAAAAAGGTTGCGCGTTGAGCAGCATCTGGCCGCGCCCGGTGAATCCGGTCAGAACGTACACGGTCGGATAGCGGCGCGTCGGATCAGCATCGTAGCTCGGCGGAAGGTACACGTACAGATCGCGCGTCGTCGGATCGCCGAGCGCGTTGCCGCGCAAAACGTCGCTCGTTAAACTCTCGATGACAATGCGTCCTCTGTTTAACATCTTCGCTGTTCCAATAATGATTCAAATCTTGCGCCGCGTTCAGCTTCATCGGACGGGCGCAAATTCTAAAGCGCGGTCCATATCAGACCGCAATTCGCTGGATTGTAGGCGAAACCAAGCCACGGTGGGAAACTTCCGCGCGCAGGCGAGCGACCCCGCGCGCGGCGGGCGTTGAAAGTCGGAAGCCGAGCTTCGCGTCGTCGGCTGGTTCATGTTATCGTTTCTTCAGGTTCCCGCTTCGCGGTGAACGAAGAACGATTCGCTGGCACCTTTGACACATGCAAGACGTCGCAACCACCGAAAAGAGAACCGCCGATCGGCCCGCTGTCGAGCCAAACAAAGAAGAAAGTCAAACGCGCTTGGTTCAATTCATCGCCGGGACGATCGTCATCATCTTCGCCTTTTTCTACTTGCAGTTTCGCACGCCGGCCATACTCGATGTCGATGGCTACTACCACATCAAGTGGAGCCGCCTTCTCTGGGAAGGGCTGAAAAGCGGGCATTTCCCACCCCCTTTTCCGTATCTGCCGCTGACCGCGCTCAATCCGCAAGACTATGTTGATCATCACCTGCTCTTTCACATCCTTCTGATTCCGTTCTCGCTCTTCGGCGACATGCGCCTTGGAGCCAAGGTCGCCGCTGCGCTTTTCGGCGCGCTCGCCGTCACGTCCTGCTACTGGCTTGTTTATCGTTACCGCGTCCGACATCAACTCATCTGGTTGGCAGCGCTTCTCGCCTGTTCGGCACCTTTTCTTTACCGTCTGAGCATGACGCGTGCGCAGAGCATATCGGTCGTCTTCATGGTGGTGGGCATCTATCTGCTTTTCGAGCGACGCTATCGTTGGCTCGCGCCGCTTGCATTCCTCTACGTTTGGACATACAGCTTGTTCGTGACGTTGGTGGCTGCCGCGTTCATATGGGTGGCGGTTGTTTGGTGGAGCGAACGGCGGTTCGACTGGCAGGCGCTTCTTTGGACCACGATCGGCGCGCTCGCCGGTTTCATCCTCAACCCTTACTTCCCAAAGAACGTGCGCCTCTTCTTCGAGCATTTGATGATGAAGATGACGGCTGGAGACTTCGCCACGAGCGTCGGCGCTGAATGGTATCCTTACGAAAGCTGGTATCTGTTTCACAGTTCGCTCGTCGCTTTCATCGCCATGATCGTCGGCTACGTTGCAACGGGCAGAAACGACCGTGTGCGCGGAGCGCGCGCGGCTTTCTTCCTGCTCTTCTCGACGTTGCTGCTCGTCATCACGGCAAGATCACGCCGCTTCGTCGAGTACTGGCCGCCGTTTGCCGTTCTCTTCGCCGCTTTCGCGCTTCAGCCGCTCATGGAGCGGGCGCGTCATGCCTTCGCCTCTTTGCCGGCTGACGTGTTGGCGGATCTGCAGCCGTTGCTTGACGAAGCAGCCGAACGTCCGCGGAAAAAGAGTTTGTTCCGCGCCGAGGTCGTGACAGGCGCGATCTTCGTCCTGCTTCTCGTCCCGCTCGGCATCAACGTTTACGGCACAGCGCAGACCATCGCTGCTGAAGAGAATCCGTTTGAGTATCGCGGCGGAGCGGAGTGGTTAAGGCGAAACGTCCCACCCGGCGAGATCGTTTTCAACGCGGACTGGGACGATTTCCCGAAACTCTTCTTTTACGATTCCGAACACCGCTACGTTTCGGGCCTCGATCCCACTTACCTGCTCGACCAAAACCCAGAATTATCGCGGCTTTACGAAAACATCACGCTGGGCCGCGAAGCCAATCCGGCGCCGATCATACGCGAACGCTTCGGCGCCCGTTACGTCTTCACCGATAATCAAGAGATCCACAACGCCTTCTATGGCAATATGATCGATAGCGGTTGGGCCGAAGAGGTTTACGCTGACGAACATTGCACCGTGCTCCGCATCCTCGACGAACGGCGCGAGCCACCAGCCATGCCGGAAGACGAAGAGCCGATGGGCGATCAGGATGTTCCTTCGGACGAAAACTAACTCGGATGATCGGGGAGCGAGATGCGACCTTTTGCCTTGCGTTAGGTGAGAACCAAGAGGATGAAGCGACATCAAAAAGAGATCCTTTTTTGCTTCGTGCTGGCCGTGTTGCTCTCGAGCATCGGTTGCGGCGGCGCGCGTCGGACGGAGCAAGCGCCGAAAAGCAGGACGCTGCCGCCCTTCGAACAAGACCTTGACTACGTTCGCAAAGGACAGTTCGCGCACGTCTACGTGATCTCGCGCTCGGACGGGGCACCGCTGACGCGCGAAGACATCGCGTACCTCAAAGCCAATTCGCATCCGGAGACCAACATGTGGGTCATCACCGACGAAGGGCGCCGCGCTATCGCGGGAACCAACTTCGACTGGACGCCGGAGAACTTCGCTGCGCTCGGCAAAAGGTTCGTCGTCGAAGATTACACCGGAAGATGATCGTGTTGGGAGATCCTTTCGGAGAATCGAGGGGAGAGTATGACGAAAGCGAAAGGTTTGCTCGCCATGACGCTCGTCGTTATGGCGTTCCTCATCTCTTGCACAGCGCGTAAGGATAAGACGCTCGAGGCGCGCAACGCCGAAAAGCCATCGTCCGTCGAAAGGGAGACGCAAGCCGTTCCCGCCGAATCCCCGTCCGATGGGGTTAAGCGCGTCACGGTCGAGGAGCTTCAGGCGGCATTGGCGCGCGGCGAAGCCTTGGTCCTCGATGTGCGCAACGAAGCGCAATACCGTGCAGGCCACATCGCCGGTGCCAAATGGATCCCATACACGGAAGTCGGCGAACGAGCTCCGCGCCTTTTACCGCGCGATAAACTGATCGTGACGTACTGCTCTTGACCGGCTGAACACACGAGCGCCCGGGCGGCGCTCGATCTGCAAAAGCTCGGATTCTCGAAGACCGCCGCGCTGCTCGGTGGTTACCAAGCTTGGGAGCAAAAAGGCTTGCCCGTGGAGAAGTCCGGGCCACGGTAATCGCTTCTTGCGGCGTCTTGTTGGCGAACAATAGGCTCCTTCGCGCAGCCGATGATCGAAGTGGAAACGAAGATAAACGCTCTTGCCTGATGCAACCGAAAGCTTTAACTTAGCTGTAATTTCGTCCCCCTTTAGGCAAAGGATGCGAAGATGAAGATCGAAAAGATTGAAGGCGAGCGAGAAGGTCCGGCCATCGCTCTCGTTGCGCACGACGGATGCAAGCATGACTTGGTCGAATGGGCGCGATTCAACCGTGGCACGCTCTCGGCTTTCACGCTCTATGCGACCGGGACGACCGGCGCTTTGATCGAGGCGGAGACGGGGCTTGAAGTCACGCGCCTTTTGAGCGGACCATACGGTGGCGATGCGCAAATAGGCGCGCTCGTCTCGGAAAAGCGCGTTGCGCTGCTGATCTTCTTCTGGGATCCGCTCACGCCGCAACCGCATGATGTCGATGTCAAGGCGCTGCTCAGACTGGCCGTCTTGCACAACGTTCCGACGGCTTGCAACCGCGCGACAGCCGATTTTCTCATCTCATCGCCTCTTCTCGGCGGACTCTTCGCGCGCCGCAACGTGACCCCTACTGCTCGTTGAAGATTTCAATCTTTTGTTGGATTCAAGCGACACTTTCTCCTTCTCCTTCGGGCAAAAATCCTGAGGGCACGACCCGAAGGGGAACCATGATGGGAACGGGCAACTCTAGCCGACGCCTTTTCAGCGTCGCGTTGGCGCTTCTTGCTTTGCTCGGCTCGTCGGCGACGGCGATGAAAAAAGAGCGAGCCGCAGAATTCGAACTCGAAGACCAATTCGGCAAGCGCGTCACCTGCCGCTTTCCGAAAAACAGGCCGAGCATTCTCGCTTTCGGCGATCGCGAAGGCGCGCAGCAGATCGAAGGGTGGATTCGACCAATATACGAAAGATTCGGCCCAAGCGTAGATATTCACGGCATCGCCGTTTTGCGTGAAGTGCCTGCACTTTTTCGCGGCTTCGCTCGGTCGCAATTCCGACGGCGCATTAAGTATCCAGTCCTGCTCGATTTCGAAGGCGACGTAACGGAGCGTTACGGATACGCCGCCGGAAAAGCCAACGTCATCATCGTTGATCGCAACGGCGAGATCCTCCTCAAAGAGACCGGCCCGGCAACGCCAGAGAAACTTCAGCGCATCTACCGTGCCCTCGAAAGCTTGCTCTAAAGGGGCCTCCGCTTGCATCCCTGCCTACCACGAGCAGACGGCGAGAGCCGCCTTCAGGCGCCCCTGGAAAGCCGTCTCCCTTGTCCGGTTGCTCGGCTAGGCTAGTCTCGTGGCCTAAGACCGCCTCGCAGTGCGCGCGCTGCGCGTTCCGGTTGGCTGTAGCGCAGCCAAAGCACGCCGATTCGCTTGGGCTTCATGTGGATAACTGATTTGTCCAGTTACCTCAACCTCTTGGCGAGCAGTTCTCAACCCTGTCACCACATCGAAATGCGCCCGATGGGCCGCGCTCGGGCGCATTTTAATCCCACTTGGGCCTTTTGACTACGGGCGAGGCGTTCAGGCTGACGAGCCTTGAAGTCGTTGTATACTCGATTCGCACTGTATACGTGCTTTACAAAAAATCGCCGCGTCCCTCGTTCTCCAATCAAATCAAGCAGATAGGAGGATAAAAGCGAAGGCTTATGAGTACTTTGTATCCATTTCGCGTGCGGCGCGCGGCGTTTCGGTGGATCCCCTGATCAGAAGCTAAGTTGTTGAAAATGGATTGTTTATGTGCTTCAGGTGGGTTCCTTCGGGGCGCGGCACGCGGCTTGTTCACAAAGGCGGCGCAAAGTTTTCACGACGCAAAGTTTTCACGAAGATTAGGCGGTCGGGAGCGCCGAAGGCGGTTCTCGACCTGCCGTGCGGGGCGGACCCTCGCACGCCCCGTTTTTGAGACGTTTGAGGATTGAACGGAAGGAGAAGGGAAGGTGTTACGTCGCCTATCAGCACACATACTGATCTTGAATTTGGTTGTCTCCCTTGCCCCATTGACAAACCGCGTCGTGGCTGCGAGGCGCGGTCAGGATCAGCCTCAACGCGCTCGCAAGATCGCGGAGGATCTAAGCGCCAGCATCGGACGCAACGCGCCCACCCGTTTGGTGCGCGTCATCATTCAGACCAAAGGGCAACTGTCGAGCGGGCATATGGACGCTCTGACGGCGCGCGGCGGCGTTGCGCGCCGTGCGCTCGGCGAGATCGGCGCAGTGGTCGCCGAAGTTCCCAGCAACGCGCTCGAAGAACTGGCGAACCGCGATGACATCGCATACATTTCGCCCGATCGCCCAGTCAAGGGCGACTTGGAATTGACGCGCGAGACTACGGGGGCGGCTCAAGTTCAAGCGGGCCGCGGCCATCAAGGTCTGACCGGGCGCGGCGTGACGATTGCAGTGATCGACAGCGGCATCAGCGCCAGTCATCCTGATTTCGGGCGGAGGGTGATTGCCACAGTCGATTTCACGGGCAATACACGGCGCGGTGATCCCGGCGGGCATGGCACGGGCGTAGCGAGCGTGGCGGCGGGAAGCGGCGCTGGATCCACCGGTTATGCCGGCAACTTCGCTGGGATCGCGCCCGAGGCGAAGCTCGTTGATATTCGCGTGCTCGATGAAAACGGTGTCGGACTGACGAGCAACGTCCTGCAGGCCGTTAACTGGGCCATACAGAACCGCGATCGGTACCAGATTCGCGTCATCAATATGAGCTTGAGCGCGCCGGTACGCGAATCCTATCGCACCGATCCGCTCTGCCAAGCGGTGGAACGCGCCGTTCGCGCTGGCATCGTCGTGGTTTGCAGCGCGGGCAATCGCGGACGCACCGAGGAGATCATCGGCTACGACGAGCAAGGCAATCCCATCTATCGTTTGGTTTACGGTGGCATTGGCAGCCCGGCCCACTCGCCTTTCGTCATCACTGTCGGCGCGACCGACTCCCGCTCCACGGTCACGCGACGCGATGATGTGGTGGCCTCGTTTTCATCCAAAGGGCCGACGCTGTACGACCGTTTAGCCAAACCCGACATCGTCGCTCCGGGGCGACGCATCATCGCGGCGATGTCGCAGGAGCCGGGCGCGACCATTCCGACGCAGTATCCGGATCGCATCGTGCAACCGACCTCGGGAGGCCGGCAGAATCTTTACTTCACTTATTCGGGAACCTCTTTCGCGGCGCCGGTGGTTTCGGGCGCGGTGGCGTTGATGCTCGAAGCGAACAGGTCCCTCACCCCCGCCCTCGTCAAAGCCGCGCTCATGCGCACGGCGCAAGTTTTACCGGGGCAAAGCTTCGCCAACAACGTGCAGAGCGCGGTGACGCAGGGCGCGGGCTTGATCAACATCCCGGGCGCGGTGGCGATGGCGCGAGCGATTGTGCCGAACGCTGGCCGTCTGCGTGCGGGCGACCAGATCTTCCGTCGCGGCACGAGCCTGCTCGATCTTGGTGCCGGGAATACGATCGCTGGCGAGCGCGTCCTGTACAATGCCCGATTGATCTATGCCGAAGGTGTCCTGTTTAGCAACCACCCGGTGCTAAGCAACGGCATCATGCTGGCCGATCACCGCATCATCGCCAACGGCTGGTTGATGGCGAGCGGCGTTTCACTTGGTGATGGCGTCTCGCTCGGCGACGGCGTCGTGCTTGGCGAAGGCGTGTCGCTCGGCGATGGCATCATGCTGGCCGATGGATTCGTGCTGAGCGATCCGAGCGGTGCACCTGCTGGCGCAGTCTTGCCGACAGGCGTTGCTTTGGATCGAAACTACATGCGCCGCGGCGGCCTTGTGGAGGGTAGCAAAGTGATCTTCGCCAACCAAGCGAGACTCACCTCTGCACAAACCTTGCCGCAAGTGCTCGTCAACGCGACCGGGGCCGTCTGGACCGTCTCTTCCGATGGTGCCGTCTGGACGGTGTCGCCTGACGGTGCCGTGTGGACCGTTTATCTGAACGGCGCGGTCTGGACCATTCGGGCTAACGGCGCGGTCTGGACCATTCAAGCCAACGGCGCAGTCTGGACCTTGAGCCGCGATGGTGCGGTCTGGACCGTGAGCGGCAACGGCGCCGTGTGGACGGCGAATCAAGATGGTGCCGTGTGGACCGTGAATCAAAACGGCGCGGTCTGGACGTTCAGATTCGATGGTGCGGTCTGGACCGTCTCTTCCGATGGTGCCGTGTGGACCGTGAGCGCCAACGGTGCTGTTTGGACCGTGCAATCGAACGGTGCCGTCTGGACGGCACAGCAGAACGGTGCTGTTTGGACCGTGCAATCGAACGGTGCCGTCTGGACCGTGAGCAGTCAAGGGGTCTCGCTCGGTGACGGCGTCTCGCTCGGCGATGGCGTCTCGCTCGGCGATGGCATTATGTTGGCTGATGGTGTTGTGCTCGGCAACGGCGTCTCGCTCGGTGACGGCGTCTCGCTCGGCGATGGCGTCTCGCTCGGCGATGGCGTCTCGCTCGGTGACGGCGTCTCGCTCGGCGACGGCGTCTCGCTCGGCGATTAAGCCCCGACCTTGAACCAAAACACAGCGAGAACTTGTAGGGTGGAATATTCTTTCCACCCTACTTTTTTCTCGCGCGGCGCGTTTAGCGCAAGATGCGCTTCTTTCCGAGTGGAAATCCTCTTCCGCTCCGATTCGTCGGGGGATGAAACGCTACGAGGCAGTGCCCTTTTCGAGCGAAAACGCGGCTTTCGATGATCTCGCGCTTTTGCAGAACTGAGCTTCGGCGTCTTCAAGCGAAAGCGCAGTGGGCCACGTTCAAACGCGGCGCGAAAGGACGCGCTGAGCCTTCGACTTTCGATCTGTTCGGCGGCTTCAATCGAAGGGTCGTTGGGACATAAGGCGAAGGAGCGAATGTCGAGAAGTGTTTTTGGATGATAAGGCGTGAAAACCTTACGCGATTCTCGCTTTGATGGCCTTGGAAAGAGCCTCGAGAAATGTTCCTGAGCGTGAAGCGGGAGGACCGGTACGTCTTTACTGTGATCAGATGATTTACCGAGCGTCAAGAACGTTCTCGGACGCGAAGCGAGAGAAGAGCCTGACCGTTGAGCGCGAATAGACCTCCGGACCAGAGGGTTCTCGCAAAAGCGAGACGAAAGGGCGCGCCGATTCTCAATCGAGCCAAATCGGATCGGTTGCGTCGGGGATTTCGGCTGCGCCGAGCGCGATCGGCGCCGGACGATGGACGAGCAGTGCGCCCGCGATCCAAGCCGACTCGCCTTCCATCGTTTGCAAGCGCAAACTGTACTCGCCGACAGGCGCCGCGGCATCGACGCGCACGCTTACGCTGAGCAGTGAAAGTCCCGCAACCTCTCCTTGTGAACGAACTTCTTCCACCGCAACGTAAGGTGAATCGCTCGATGCTGCGACGACTTCGTCCAAGCCTTCGCCGCCGATCAACACCGTGTAAGTGCGTCCGGGCACGAGCGAGAGCGGCACAGCCGAAAGGTGCGCAGTCAAACCGAGCAGGCGGGGGTTGAGTTTGGGCGCGACGTTCTCCAGCTTGGCATTGAATTCGGTCGCCGAATTGAAGGCTACTTCAATGGGACGTTCCGACGCGACGGCTCGAAAAACGTTCGGCGCGTAAGAGCTGCGGGCAATCTCCCCCAGTTCGATCGGACCATCCATCGGTTCGATCCTTAGGTTATAACTGCCTGCTGGCAGCCCATCGATCCTGTAAGATCCATCCTCACGCGTAATGCCGCCAGCGATGACGCGCCCGGTTGCTGCCTCCTCGATGAAGATGTGTGCGCCGAATATTGGACCGCCGTCGGCGAAGAGGAGCTTGCCCATCAAGCTTCCCCATTCTGCGTTCGGCCTGTAGAGAGCGCGCGCTGCGGCGCGATCGTCTTCTGCCAGTTGGCGCAAGTCAACGACGCTTTCTCGCGCGTCGTTCATCCGTAGGCGCGGACGCATGATTGAGCCGAGCACTGCCGAATGAGCAAGACCGAGAGCGTGGCCCAGTTCGTGCGTGAGCGTCGCTTCAAGGTCGAACGTGCCCGGCGTTCCATCAGTGGAGAAGAGAAGATTTGGGTTGAGCGCGATATCGGCTTCGCTGATCGCGCCTGAGCGTGGATTGAAGAAAACGCGCGTGCGACCGGCCAAGTCCCCTTCGTCGGCGAAGAGCGCTAGATTCTCCGGCGCGTCGGCAACCGTGATCAGGTTGATTCCGTCCCCACTGCTAGCGCTGCTGCTGACCGATTGCGTTGAGGAGAGCGCGAGGCCGAGGTGCAGACCGGTTTCTGCGGACCAACGCGCCAACGCGCGACGCACGGCGCGCACGATCTCCGCTCGGTCGGCACGGACGTTTGGCGCAACAAAGAAAGAGTCGGAAAGGGCGAAGCGGATGCTCTTTTTGTTCCACCGGACGGCGCGATTCGCCTCGCTTCTTTGAAGCGTGTAAGCTCTGCCCCGCAAATTCGCCTGCGCGGCGAGCAGAAAAGCGACGAAGATGCACAAGCAAAGACGCATTGGCCATCCGTAATGATGCGGGAGGCGTCCTTTCAGCGGACGCCGAACGTTCATCCGCCGTGCACCTACGATGCGCGCGGGCTACGGACGGAAGAAGTTCGGCCCCCCGGTCGCTGAAAGCTTACGCCATTTGGCTGGTTCGGATCAATGGTGGCAAAAGCGTTGGTTTTTGGCATCGAATTTGCTCCGCCGAGTTCAGATCGCGGTCTGGAAGAGGAGGGAGAAAATTGAGCCTTGATTCGGCACAGAGCGAGCTGATTCGGCGCAACATCTCTGCGGTCGCCGAAATTCAACAGCGCGAGGCATCCCGTCGCTCGCGTCAAGAACGCATCGCCGATTGGATCACGGAGTTTTCCGGCTCGATGCCCTTCGTCTACATTCATGCCGTTTGGTTTGCGCTTTGGATCCTGCTCACTCAACGTCGGCCTCTTTCACGTCCCACACCTGACGGAATTCGATCCCTTTCCGTTCGGCCTGCTGACTCTGATCGTCTCGCTTGAAGCGATCTTTCTTTCGACCTTTGTGCTCATCTCGCAGAACCGTTTATCGCGGCTGAGCGAACAGCGGGCCGAACTCGATCTGCAGATCAACCTGCTCGCCGAGCACAAGATCGCCAAAATACTCGAGATGCTCGACGACGTGGCGCAGCAGCTCAGCGCGATGAGCAAAAATTTCGAGGTGCGCGCCGATCCAGACGTCGAGGCGCTCAAGCAATCGGCAGATCCGCAGGAGGTGCTGAGCGTCATGGAAGAGATCGTCAAAGAGGAAGCGGCCAGCGTCAAGCATGAGATAGACGAGCTGACCGGAGAGGTCGAAAGCGTCGGTCAAGAGGTCGAGCGCGTCGATCGGAAACTGGAAGTCGTAGCCGAAGATGTACGCGAGATCAAGAGCGAGATCAACGCCGACAAGTAGCAGCGGCCTTCTTCGAGGACCTTTTTGCCCAGCGCTTTCAATACGGAAAGGGTCGCAAAAAAGCTCGCTCAGACAACTCCCATCTGTTCCGCAAGCCTACAAAGAAGCTTCCTTCGCCCGTTAAGAGGCTCCCTTGCGTGGCGCGGCTGCGTTGTGCGAAAGGTGGTCTTTCGCCGTTAGCAAGGGGCAGATGGGAGAGCCTGCTGGCAGACCGATCGCCTGTGGCGATCTTGCGATCCGAGGCAAGATCGCCACAGCGTGCGGCTCGCCGCCCCGTATCGAACTGCGGATATTTCGCTTGGCGCGCTGCGGCACATCCCTTGCTCTCGAACGCAGTGCACAGGCGAGAGGGAAAGATGGCGAGGTCGTTAAGTCGAGGCAGCTCCTCCAAATCAGAACCCTTTCGCCTGCGCTTTGAATCTGGTTAGGACCGACTTTACGAAAGGGAGTGGCAAGAGGATGAAAAGAGCGTCTTTGATTCTGACCTTAATGCTGGTCTTCGGTTTTGGCAGCCTTGCTATGGCGCAAACGAGCGGCGGACAAAGCTCGAACACGTCTTCGGCGACGGCTTCGAGCAAGACCAAAAAGCGCCATCATCGCAAGCGCCATCACCGTCGTCATGCCAAGAAGACGGCGAGAACGAATTCGAACACCAGCCGTTGATTCTGAAAAGAGCGTTCCTTCGCGCTCAAGGCCGCTCGCACGACCGTCCCGTGATGCGTTTTCAAGCGGGCGACGCACTCGCGCGAGCGGCCTTGAAGTTTAGGGCGCTGCTCGTTTCAAGCGCGAGCACAAACGCTGTGCCCGCAGGCCACATCGTCGCGCGATGATCCTGAAGACTTCTTCCAAAGAGACGTTTGCCAAGCCGCGAGCGAACCTCGGCTCGGAGCAAACGATCAAGCTAGAAGCGCTGGTCGCCTCGTTGCTTCTGTGTGGCTTGTTGCTCTTTGCTCTCTTCTCGTCGTGCGCGAATCGTTCCATCGAAGAGACGGTGACGACCGACGTCGGTCGGCGAACAGCGCAAATGGTGAACGCGCCGCCCATCGTTCAATACCCGCAACTGCCGGAACGCGACCCGGACGTGGAAACGGCTGGCGATCGCATCGCCGAGGCGATCATGCGCCTTCGTCGCCGCCAAACGGCCAACGCGCTGCGTGCATTGGCGCGGGCCAATGCCGCACTTGTGCGCGCTGGTCGCGCTGCAGGGCGGACCGACGCTGAGCGCGATATGTTGAATTCAACCCTGAGGCAGATCAAAACAGCCGAAGCTTTGATCAACCGCGGCGTCACCGAGCAAGCGATCAAACAGCTCAGCGAAGCTAACCGGAATCTCGATCGCCTCAACATGCACCAACTATGACGCCGATCAACCCCCCTCGGCAGCGGTGAAGCTGAGCTGATATCCAGCAAGGATCAGCGCCCCCAACGTCTTCTCACAAGCTTGCGTCGCGACGGTCCAGTGTCCCGCAACAGTAGCGGCCCTTCTGGTCAAAGAAGCGATGGTCTTTTCGAGAGCGCAAGGACCGTGGCGAGACGGCTGTGGAGCGGTTCTGCGGCAAATCTCTTCGGTGCTCTTTAAGGCTCCTCGCTCAACTTGATGCCGAATCTTTCGGCCATGCGGTAGAGCGTGCGACGGTCAATGCCAAGCACTTCGGCGGCGCGCATGCGATTGCCACCGACTTCGTTGAGGACGTGGATGAGATAACGCCGTTCGAGTTCGTCGAGCGTCGGAAGGTCGGCGTAGATCGCCGCAAGCGACGGGTGCTCGCTCAAAAAGCGCGCGCGCGCCGGATCGGCTTGTAGTTTGGGCGGAAGGTCCTCGGGCATAATTTCGGTGCCGCGCGCGCGCAGTGCAGCGTATTCAATCGCCGATTCGAGTTCGCGGACGTTGCCTGGCCATGAATAGGAGACCAGCAATGCCAACGCCGGTGGGGAAAGGCGCAAGCGACGGGCGCGCGCCGTTTCTATGCGGCGAAGGAAATTCTCCGCCAGCAACTGGATGTCGTCGCGGCGTGCGCGCAAAGGCGGGACGCGAAGCGTGACGACGCTCAAACGGTAGTAGAGATCTTCGCGAAAGCGGCCAGCCGAAACCTCTTTTTCCAGATCGCGGTTGGTGGCAGCCACAACGCGCGCATCGACGCGAACGCTCCGCGCCGAACCGACCCGCCTTATTTCGCCCGATTGGAGAGCGCGCAGGAGTTTGACCTGCATGGCCGGACTCGTCTCGCCGATCTCATCGAGAAAGAGCGTGCCCCCTTCGGCCTCTTCCCAAAGCCCTTTGCGATCGGCGACGGCGCCGGTGAACGCCCCTTTGACGTGTCCGAAGAGTTCCGCTTCAAGCAGCGTTTCGGTCAAAGCTCCGCAGTTGACGGCGACAAATGGTCCGCGCGCGCGTTCGCTGTGTTCGTGAATGGCGCGCGCGACAAGCTCCTTGCCCGTGCCCGATTCGCCGACGATGAGCACGGTGGAACGCGATGGGGCGACGCGCGCGATCTCCTTGTAGAGTTCGATCATGGCCGGCGTTCTGCCAATCAACCCTGCGCTCTGGCGTGAAGCTGCTTCCGTATCTTTGCCGGCCTTTTCGGTTTCGCTCGTGCGTTCCATGGCACGACGCGCTGTGGCGATCACCTCCGTGACTTTGAAGGGTTTGGAGATGAAATCCCACGCGCCTTCGCGCGCCGCTTCCACCGCTGCTTCCAACGTGCCGAAGCCCGTGATGAGGATCACGGGGGCGCGTTGGCGCAGCGCACGCAGGATGTCCAGTCCGGACTGTTCCGCTTCGAGGTTGATGTCGCTGACGACGAGATCGAACTCGATTTGGGCGGCAAGACTAAGTGCTTCAGCGGGCGTTTGTGCCGTTTCGACAGCCCATCCTTGCGCGACGAAGATTTCACGCAACAGTTCGCACGAAGCGCGGTCATCATCTATGACGAGGATGCGTTTCATAACCACATGCCCCACGAACGGAACGCTCTAATCATACACCTCACCAGGAGAAGCGGAAAACGGCCATCCTACGGCGACGATCTCGCGGCCCGCATCGGCGAAAGCTTATCTCGCGTTGCGCCTATCGGCCTCATTCGCGAACTTTTCGCCGAGGAGCCACATAAGGCGAGGTAGTTTTCAGCCAACCTCATGATTTCAGCGCGAGAGGGTCAAGCGGAGGAGTCGGCGCGCGGGAAGTGAAGGCGAAAGAGCGTGCCGCGTTGCGGCGCGGTTTCAACTTCGATGCGCCCGCCGTGTTCGTGCACGACCTGTTGTACGATGAAGAGCCCCAACCCAGCACCGCGCCCGCGCCCTTTGGTCGTGTAGAAAGGCTCGAAGATGTGCGATCGAACATCTTCGGTCATGCCGCTTCCCGTATCGGCGATTTCGATGATCACTTCCTCCGTCCCTTCCGCTCGCGTGCGCACGGTCAGCGTGCCGCCGTAAAGCATGGCGTCGAGCCCGTTGTTGATCAGGTTAATGAGCGCCTGTTGCAAGCGATCGGCATCGCCAGCGACCAATGGGAGGGGGGCCGCGAATTCGGTTTGCAGCGTGACGTTGCGCGCTTCGAGCGCCGGCGCCGTCGCGTTGAGAATACGCCGCACGAGCGCGTTCAGATCAAGCGGCGCGAAAACCGTGGTCTCCGGTCGCGTGCGATCGAGCATATGACGCACGATGCGTTCGATACGCTCGATCTGCTCGCCGATGATGTCAAGGCGCGAAACAGCGCGCGGATCATCGAGCGCAGCGCGCAACAGTTGAACATGACCGCTGATGAGATTGAGCGGCGTGCCCACTTCGTGGGCGAACTGCGCGGCCGTCTGTCCGGCGGCGGCCAGCCTTTCCAGTTCGGTTATGCGGCGAGTGGTGCGCCACAGTTCGCGGTTGATCGTTTCGAGTTGTTCGTTTCGTTTTTGAAGTTCGAGCGTCGCTTCGCGGACGCGCTCTTCGAGCAGTTGCTTGCGTTTTTCGCGCTCCTCGCTCATGACGCGAATGCGCGCGATCATGCGGTTAAACCCTTCCGATAATTGGCCCAGCTCATCCGAGGCGCGCACGGGCGCGCGCGCCTCGAAATCTCCGGCTTCGGCGCGCGCCATGGCCGCAAGCAAGGCGTCAATCGGGCGGTAGATCACTTGTCGAAAGAGCAAATAGGTTGAAAGCGTGATCAAGACGATCGCCAGCAGCGAAATCCAAACGGCGGTTTGTCTGTAACGCACGGCAACTGACGGCGCGTCGTCTAACCTTTGGACCAGCTCCACTGCACCGCTGACGCGCCCGTCCTCTGTGATCGGCGCGAAGACGCGATAAACCGAGCCGTCTTTTTCCGTTGGACGCGCGCTGACTACGCGCGAAGCCATGCCGCTGCGAAGCGAATTCTTGGTCTCTTCCGGAATCTCTTCGGCGGGCGCGCTTCCGGCAGCCGCCGCGGTCTCGACGAAGACGCCGCCGACGCGCTGCCATATGCGCACACTGATGATGCCGGGACGCGATCCGCGCACCAGCGTCGCCGCTTGCGCCATTTCGGCGGGATCGCGCGGCGTCGGCGTCTGACTGATCTGTTGGGCCAAATTGATCGCCTGCAGTTCAGCCAGCATCTTCTGCTCTTCGCGCACGAGGTCGGCCACGCGAGAGCTGATGACCAAGAACATCGCCGCCAGAACGATCAATGTGATGGCTGAGACGAGCAACGTCGTTTTGGTGTGTAAGCGGAGCGGACGCGCACCTTTCTTCTTTTCCTGTGGTGAAACCGGCGACGGAGCCTGCTCGCCCTTTGATGCCGAATCGGTTGCGTCGCGCGCATCGATCATCTACGTGGAACCTCGTTGCGGAAATGGAAGCTACGTTCTGCCGGGGGAGTTTCGATGTCGCTCCTCAAGGCATATTTTACCGCGCCTTCGCCCGCCGATCATCGAAAAGGACGAAGCTCGAGAAGACCAACGCGGGGAATCAAGCGCATCCGCGGCGCTGAAAGCGCGAACAGTTCGTAGAATGTGACTCGGTGAAAAATCCGAGTTCGACTCTCGCGGGCAAAAGATCGCCCGCTCAAGAGCGCAAATTGGGGTGACCGTCCGACAGCGCGACGCTCGCGCGTCCGAGTCGCCGACGGTCGCTGGCGCGCAAAGCAGAAACCATTTCTCGCCGCGAGAGCGTGAGGATCGGTCTGGGGCGTGATTCAAAGGCTAACCGGCGGCGAGCGATGCGCGCGATCAGCGATCCTTCGTCGAAGCCCAGCGCCATCTTGAAGACTACCGACGGCGCTCGGTCGTGTTCATCTCTGTAAGGCTGCTTTCGGTCGAAGGTCTCCCACCTTCGAGATCGGCGAAAGCGACGACGAGCATCAAGACCGTCAAACTGAGCGTCGCCAGAACGTAGAGCAATGCGATCTGCCCTTTCCAGAGCAGTCCAATGACGATCGCCGCGACCACTGCCACCCACAACAATGTGGTCTTCCTTCGCCGATTCTTCCCCTTTTTCGTCTGCACCATCTCGCTCTTTCGCTCCTTCGGAAGATTTCGCTCTAACTTCAGCAAATTACGCGCGCTCTTTTCGTTTCTACTCTAGTAGATTACGCGCAGCGGAAGTGCTGTGCTGAGGGCCGTCACCGTGTTGAAAGCGGTGCCCAAAAGCGTCTGTAGGATCGTCGATTTGTTCACCGTCGCGCCCGGCACCTCGATTATGTCATAGGGTTGCAACGCCATGTCCGGCACTTTCTGCTTGCGCACGTTATTGAGGTCCACTTTGATGATCTCCGGTTCGAGCGATCCGAGTTTGCGCCGATAGATCTTGACCTCGCCAGCTTTGGCGTCCTTGCGCAAGCCGCCGACCATGGCGATGGCGGTCATCAGCGATGTGTTGCTGCGCAGGTAGATGCCTTGTGGTGAGACCACCGCTCCGGTGATGTAAACGGGAGCGGCCTCTTGCACGATCACGATGTCGCCCGGACGGATGATCGGATTGGCCTCTTGCTTGCCCAGCTTCAAGTCCTCGATGCTGTACACATCGAACGGGACGCGAAATACGTCGTCCGTCTGCGCTTGCGTCTGCTCGCGCGCAGCGATCGCCTGTTCTTCTTCGGTTTCGGGGCAAGTCAACGGTTCGGTGTGAAAGATCTGAATCGTTCCGCCAGCCTGTTCGGTGACGCCGCCAGCGCTGGCCAGCACTTCGAGCAGCCGCACGCGACGCAACATCTGCAAGCGCTGCGGCGCGCGCACGGCACCGTAAACGATGGCAGGCGATTTGCTTCGCCGCTCGATGACGCGCACGCTCACCTGCGGATCGCGCAAATAGCGCGATAGTTCTTGCGCGATCGCCTTGCGCACTTCGTTTCGAGTGCGACACTTGACGTTGATCGGTTTTTCAACGAACGGGATCTCGATGTTGCCGTCTTCGTCCACTTCAACTTGGCCGTTGAATTGCGGCTCGCCGAAGACGCGCACATCGATGATATCGCCGGGACCGAGTTTGTAGTAACGATTGCTGCCCGAACCGTCGAGCACGCTATCTACCCCATCGCCGCCAGTGCTGCCAGCGGACGAGCCGCTTTTAGGCGCGCCGATGACCTGAGCGCGAAGCTCTGCCGTCAGCCCTGAAAGCAGAGTGGCCAGTGCCAGCGCGATCAACTTCCAACGCATTGCGAAACCTCCTGTTGATCCAGTGTCGCGATCGCTCGCAAGTTCAAACCGCACCGTGCGAAAGTGACGGCGGCGTTCTTTTCAACAACCGAAAATGATGGCACAAAAGGAAGAGGAAAACAAACGCCCGAACCCGTGATGAATCGCCGTTCTTGGCGTAAACTTCCGTTCGTTCCTATAAACTTCACACGGAGCAGCGAAACAAAGATGGGCGAATTCAGCGAACAGGTTGCTTTGGTGACGGGCGCGACGTCGGGGATCGGACGCGCCGTCGCTTTGCGGATGGCGTGCGAAGGTGCACGAGTGGTCGGCGTCGGACGGCGCGAGGAGGCTTTGCGCCAACTGGAAGAAGAGGCCGCGCGCGCGGGCGGCACGGTGCGCGCGATGCGCGCCGACGTCACCACGGATGCCGAAAGAGTGGTTCGCGAAACGGTCGCTACGTTCGGCGCGCTCGATGTGCTCGTCAATGCCGCTGGCATCATTTCCAATGGAACGATCGAGACGACTGCGCTCGAAGAGTGGGATCGCGTGATGGAAGTAAACGTGCGCGCCGTCTTTCGGCTGATGCAATTAGCTGTGCCGCACTTGGAGCGCACGCGCGGCAACATCGTCAACGTCTCGAGCGTCACGGGACTTCGCGCTTTTCCCGGCGTGCTCGCCTACTGCGTTTCCAAAGCGGCGCTGGACCAATTAACGCGCTGCGCGGCGCTGGAACTCGCGCCCAAAGGGATTCGCGTCAACGCCGTCAATCCGGGCGTCGTGCGCACCGAGCTTCACCGTCGCGGCGGCATGAGCGATGAGGAGTACGCCGCGTTCATCGAGCGCTCCAAACAGACGCATCCGCTCGGACGCATCGGCGAGGCGGACGAAGTGGCCGAACTGGTGCTCTTTCTCGCCTCTCGACGCGCGGCATGGATCACAGGCGCAACCTACCCAATCGACGGCGGACGCTCGCAAACCTGTGCGCGGTGAATCCGCCGAGCGACGATGACGGCGGCATTTCGAAACGGGCGGTAGCAGCATCGGAAGCAGGACTGCCCCAATCTCGCCGAGCAAAGATGGCGGCGACATTTCGGAACGAAGGATTTCGGACCAAAGCCGCCCTTCAGAACGGTCGGCGACCGGAAGAGCAGAAACTGACTTCAAGATCAGCGCGCGGAATCTTTCGCGAGCAAAGGTGATCCGAAGATCGCGGAGATCTTTTCGCGTTCGAGATCAACGCACGGATTCGAACTCGGCTTCGGCGTGTTCGCCGCCGACGCCATCGAGCACGACGCGCCCGTTGGGCAGGACCTTTCGCACGCGAAAGGTCCGCTCAAGCGCACTGCGCCCGGGCATCAACTCGGCGCGAAAGGTTAGTCTCTGACCGGGGCGCACCCAAACATCCTGTTGCGCTTCGGCGCTTGGGCGCTTCCTCTTTTTGATCCAGAGTCCAAGACCAAGCGTGCCGATGCCGAAGGCGGCGCTTTTCAAAAGCAGTTTGGTACGACGTTTCATCCGACCAAAAGTCGCGAAGATGTTTCGAGAAAGGCCCGCCTGATCAGCAGATCCCTCTGCGCGCATTGAAACTCGCCAAAGCGATGCGACGGCGTCCAACCAGCTCAGCAGAGAGGATCCAACTTCTGGCTGATGACGGATAGTCCGCTTGTGGCCTTTTCGGCGTTCAATCTGATGTAATGCTTCCACTCTTCCGGCACCCCATCTTCAGGATAGATCGCTTCTACAGGGCATTCGGGGACGCAAACATCGCAGTCGATGCAAATTTCCGGATCGATGACGAGCATTCGTTCATCCAAGCGAAAGGCCTCTACCGGACAAACCACCGCGCAATCCGTGTACCGGCAATCAATGCAAGGTTCCGTGACGACGTAAGCCATTCTTCTCTTCGCTCCCTCTCATGCTTTTTGTTCACAGCGAGACGCGGATCACAAGAGCCATTCCGTCCGGTCCCATCTCCATTTTAAGCGTCAACCTGCGCTGCGCGAAAGCGAGGGAGTTCAGAGATCATCAGTCGAGGTCGGGCGAAGATTTAGTGACGGATCATGCTTCGCTCGTCTGCGCCGGTGGCTCCGGCATGAGCGATTTGAG
>NZ_PSLQ01000032.1:0-36275 GCF_040289685.1 Pyrinomonas sp. | reverse complement strand
GCGGTAGCGTGCGCCGTTGCTCGGCCTGCCCACCAGCCTGCCGAAGCCGCCACTACGAGCACACCATCGAGCTTCCAACCGGCTGGATACCAGCCCCATTCAGCCAACTCCCGTCCGTCGTTGCCAGCAGCTACGATGACCACTATATCGGCAGCCACCGCACGTTGTAGCGCTTCGAGTAAGAAGCGCGACTCCCCCTTGCCTCCCCAAGCGCATAACGCCACGCGCGCTCCGTGCGCGATCGCGTAATCCATCGCCTCGATGGCCCAGCTCACGTAGCCACGCCCGTCGCTGCCCAAAACGCGCAAGCTCATCAACTTCAATCCAGCCTCTGACCCGCTCGCATCGAGGCGCGCGCCGACCACCACCCCAGCCAACTCCGTTCCATGTTCATCTGGGATGCCCGCGTTGCGTCGCCCGAAAACGAAATCCCAACCATCGACATCATCTACCAGTCCGTCGTCATCGTCATCGACACCGTTATCCGCTTCGCCTTGCCATCGGTGAGCTGCCAGCGCCGGATGCTCCCAATCTACGCCGTTGTCAAGCAAAGCAACCACCAAGCTCTCCACACCCAACGTGACTTGGTTGCGCGACCCACCTTCTTTCAACCCCTTCCCAAAGGATCGACCAGATCTACCGCCCTATCCGCTCGGCTCTCGCTGCCGCGTGCTCCACTTAACCCGGCCAACGCTGCCGGCCAACTGCCTGCTACCAGTTGCCAGTCCGGTTCGGCCCATTCAACTCCCATCGCACGCCCAAGCCTCGCTGCCACGGCGAGCTCCTGCCCAGCCGCGACCTTCAGTCGTTCAACGCCGGAGCGCCCATACAATCTCCCAAGGCGCTCGCCGCCGTTGGCGCGCGCCAACCGCGTGCGCGCTGCGTCGTCCAGCGATGCGCTGAAACGCACCAGAACTTGCCCGACGCGAACCGGCCAACTCTCGACTTCGCTCTGTTTGCTCCGCGATTCAAGCCTACCCACGCTGCGAACCGCTCGAGGCACTCCCGCGCTCAGCATCGCGCCCATCAGCCAGATGATGACGATCAATCGCTTGCCGACAGCTTG
This sequence comes from Pyrinomonas sp., assembly GCF_040289685.1. Lineage (NCBI taxonomy): Bacteria > Pseudomonadati > Acidobacteriota > Blastocatellia > Blastocatellales > Pyrinomonadaceae > Pyrinomonas > Pyrinomonas sp. The sequence continues at coordinate 35,209 of NZ_PSLQ01000032.1, read as the reverse complement.
CCGACAGCATGGCTCTCTGCAAAACGTCGGTGAGTATTCGGTGAGTGTTTAGCGACCATAATGACCTTAAAGCGATCAAAAGACCAATGAGGCGGCAGATCGCTCCCTCCGCTAAAGTCCTGTTCCGAAAGCGCGCTCTTGGCGTGCGCGCCGATCTTCTTCCGTCACTCACGACTTGACTTCTCGTTCGAAGCCAAGCCTCCAACAATCAGCGAACAACGCTGAGTTGAAAGCCAGCATAACGCAACGCGCTCGCCGCGCGTGGGCTGTGAAGCGGGGCGTTGTGGTGGCGGCCGTCTATTGGGGCAAAGACCGCTTGGGCAAAGACCACGCGTCAGCTTGCGGATAGCGCACTGTATAATCCCAACAAGCTCAAGTTGTGAAGAGTTTTTTTGAGCTTCGAGGTTGACTTCGGACGAGAGCGAGAGAGGTAATCGCGGGAGGTCATCTATGGGGAAAAAGAAGTCGAACCGTAGCGCCCTCGGCGATGCCTTAATCTTTCGCTCAAGCGCTCTTTTGACCGAAACGCGCAGACCCAAATCCCCTCACCCTCAAGCCATTCTGAACGCGCGCGCCTCGCCGATCTCTCCCAAAGGAGGCGCGGCTCCACATCAGCCAACCAACAAGGCCATCCGGCGGCTGACCGGAACAGGTCGATCTCAGGGAAGCGCTTGTACGGCTTTTGGATGAGGCGGCTCCCTTCTTTTTAATCGGTCCTACGGAGATCAACAGAAGGCAGGCTGGAAGAAGCGCCCATGCGGGGAAGCTTTCTGATGACAAGACCCGCAGCTTGCCGATCGAGAGGGGGCGGAGTCAGCGCTATGTGTGGGATGATGGCAAGACCTTGAGCTTGCAGCTTGTCGGCGAGAAGCCCAGCACTACGATGGGAGGGCGCTTCCCTTCGCCCTCATCAACTTACCCGGAAGGGAGATTAAACCAGCAGGCAAGGTTAACGAACAAAATATAAGTATGCAGTCATGAAAGCATGTGGTCATGAAAAACACGCAGCATCCCCCATCGGCAAAGTTGCAAGGATGCCGGGACCGAGCGTGCAAACGATCCGTCGCCGGGACAAGGCTGGAGAGATCCACGGCTCATGTAACGCCGTGCAAACGCACGCGAAACTCGTCGTTGAAAGCACGGATCTCCACCTTTTGACCGGAGAAGACCCGCGCGCGGCGCAGCATCATCGGCATACCGCCTCGCGGCAGGTCCAGTCCATACGCGGGATTTGAGAAGATGGCGGCAAGCTGCGGGTTCAATCTTTGAGGGACGCCGAAGCGGATGGCGCGCTGCGCCGCGTGCGCGAACCCGGCCGTGCGCCGCGGATTGCAGATCTCTATGGCGCGGTCAAAAACGTGAATGCGCGTCGGCTGCTCGCGCACGGAAAGATCGCGGTGGATGAGCGCGTTGGCGATCGCTTCGCTCACCGCGTCGCGGTGATAAGCGGCACGCCCCACTACGGGCGCGTCCGGCAAAACCGCGCGTGGTCTTTCGATCAACAGGTCGCAATAGCGCGCGATGAAACGCAGCGCCGCCTCATAGAGCGCAAAGAGGTTGCCGATTAGTTCAGCCTGTTCGATCACGGGCGCTTGCGTCGAATCGCCGGCAAAACGGATCGCCGTCACCGCGGCTCCCGGCAAAAGCTCCGCCATGCGGTCGTTCCGCCCGAAAAGGAGTATGCCAGCCACGGTCGGCACCAGCGCCCCAGCGATGTTGGTCGCCAGCAGAAGGTCGCGTTCGAGCACGTCGGCGGTCGGAAATCCGTCCGGCACTTCTTCGGCGAACTCGCGCATGAAACTCCACAGATGGGCTTCGTCTATGTCTTCGAGGCGCGCGCCGATGACCGGCATCGTTTCGTAGTCGAACGGCCTCCCTTCGTCCAGCAGCGCGGTGATGTCGTCGGGCGAAGCCTCGCGCTTTTCGGCTCCGAAGCGAACGAAGAGACGCCCATCGCGCGTTCTGTAGGGCCGTCGTTTGCCGCGGATCTCGAGCGCCACGACGCGACGTCCGCTGTCGAAGCTGATGCAGTCGATGTACGGGAAAAGGGGTGGGACGATCTGTTCGCGGCAAATCTGCACAAGCTCGCGCTGGACCTCTTCCGGATCATCGACGCCCTCGATGCGCATCTGATCCGAGATGCCGAAGATGATCGTGCCGCCACCGGCATTGGCGAGCGCGACGATCTCTTGTGCCACCCGTTCCGGATTGGAGAGTTTGACTTTGAGTTCGAGGAAAGTATCTTCGCCGCCGCGCACCAAGCGCATCAACTCGGAACGCGAAGTCTGCGGCGCTGGCGTTGAGATGAAGTATTCATGCAAAGACCGCTCGGTAGAAGGTTCGTGACGTTGGTTGTTGCGAAACTTTCGTCGAGCCATTTGTGTCTGGACGGGGCTCTTCGGAATCGTCTCACCCGCCCGGATGGCGTCTCCAATCAGAGAGTCGCCATCGCTGGAATGAACGCCTCAGAGCACGGCGCTTGAAAAATTTTTCAAACAAACGCGCGCTCATCCGAAGCGCGCCGCAGCGGCGAAATCTTCGTTTCGCTCATTGGCAGTTTAACACACGAGAACCGACGCGGGCTACTCCCTCGTCTTTTGGGAACCCATCGCGCGCTCGGCAGCGGCGCGCAAACGACTTGTTCGCGCGCCAAGCGTCTCCCGTTCAGCCTTGCTTTCGTGCTATGGTTCGGGCGTCGGAGTGCGCGATACTCGCAAGGCAAGGGGCCAAGATGAAAGAGGATCAGCAGCGCAAAAGGGCATGTGCTTACGTTTGCATCGGGTCGAACATGGGCGACCGCGCCGGCCACCTTCTGCTCGCCGTGCGCGCCATGCTGAACGCAGCCCTTCCCATCTCGAAACTTTCGTCCGTTTACGAGACCGAGCCGGTTGACTTACGCGAACAACCCGAATTCCTCAACATGGTGGCGGAACTTCGCGGCACGCTTCCTTTGCCCGAAGAGCTGCTCGCACGCCTTTTGGAAATCGAACGCCAGCTCGGTCGGCAGCGCGGCCCGATTCTGCGCGGCCCACGCACCATTGATCTTGACCTGCTACTCTACGACGATCTCGAGATCGAGAGCCAGTTCCTGACGTTGCCGCACCCGCGTCTTCACTTGCGCCGCTTCGTTCTCGCACCGCTGGCGGAGATCGCGCCGCAAGCGATTCATCCAACGCTCAAACGAACTGCCGCTCAATTGCTTGCAGAAGTGCGTGACCCCGCGCGCGTCGAGGTGTGGCCTAAACGAAAGATGTGCTGAACGGACACCTGCGGACCGATGCGCAGACGTTTGCTGCGCACAAAAGTTTCGAAGCGACGCAGGCGCTTCGAGCGCGCGTCTCCGCATTCGGGCGCGGCCAACGAGAGGCGGTTTGCTCGCGGCGCGGCCGCTCGCCTATAATCGCTGCGGTTCGGCAACAGACCGCAGAAAGAAGGCCACATGGCTTACCTCAAACAACAGCGTCCGGAAAAAGTCACTGTGCCGTCTTTGCGCGCGAGCAAAGAGCGCGGCGAGCGGCTCGTCTGCTTGACGGCTTACGATTACCCAACGGCGCGCATCATTGACGAAGCCGGGACCGACATCATCCTCGTCGGCGACAGCCTCGGCAACGTCGTCCTCGGCTACGAGAACACCATCCCGGTGACGCTCGACGAGATGGTGAGCGCTACTCGCGCCGTGCGTCGCGGTGTGGAGCGTGCGCTGCTCGTGGCCGACATGCCGTACGGGTCCTATCACACGGGCGCGGACGACGCTGTTCGCGCCGCGCTGAGATTGATCAAAGAGGGCGGCGCTGAAGCCGTCAAGCTCGAAGGCGGTCGACATCGGATCGAGACGATTCGGCGCTTGATCGCTGAGGAGATACCGGTGATGGGCCACATCGGATTGACGCCGCAATCGGTCAACAAGCTCGGCGGCTTCCGCCTGCAAGGCAAGACGGCAGAAGCTGCGCGGGCGCTCATCGAAGACGCGCGCGCGCTAGAGGAGGCAGGCGTTTTCTCTTTGGTGCTCGAACTGGTTCCGCGCGAAGTGGCGCGCGTCATCACCGAGACGGTCAGCGTTCCGACCATCGGCATCGGCGCTGGCCCGCACTGCGACGTTCAAGTGCTGGTCATTCACGACCTGATCGGCCTCTCCTTCACCGAAAACAGAAAGCCGCGCTTCGTCCGCCAGTACGCCAACGTGCGCCAGACCATCGCCGATGCCGTCGAGCGCTTCGCCCAAGACGTGCGCACGGGCGCCTATCCGACCGAAGAAGAGTCGTATGGCCTATCGCCCGAAGCGTTTTTGGAGCTAGAATCACTGCTGAGCGAAGAAAAGATCGAGGAGAAGTAGACGCTCGCAAAACGAACCGCTATGGAGATCATCACCCGTCGTCAAAGAATGAGCATGGTCACACGCAAACTGCGCCGCGAAGAGGCCAAAACCATCGGACTCGTGCCGACCATGGGCGCACTGCACGACGGGCACTTGAGTTTGGTGCGCGAAGCGCGTCGAATGTGCGAAGTGGTCATCGTCTCGATCTTCGTCAACCCGACGCAGTTCGGCCCCAACGAAGATTACGAAAAATACCCGCGCGACCTGACCAAAGACACGACGCTTTTGGCCGATTATAACGTCGATTACATCTTCGCCCCGTCGGTGGAAGAGATCTACCCAAAGGGCTTCTCAACCTACGTGACGGTGGAAGGGCTGTCGAATCAGCTCGAAGGAGCGGCGCGCCCAGGCCACTTCCGCGGCGTGGCGACCGTGTTGACCATTCTCTTCAACATCATACGCCCTGATTTCGCCTTTTTCGGCCAGAAGGACGCCCAACAAACCATCGTGGTCAAACGCTTGGTGCGCGATCTGGCGTTCGATACAGAGATCGTCGTGTTGCCGACGGTGCGCGAGACATCAGGGCTGGCGCTCTCTTCGCGCAACGCTTACTTGAACGAAGAGGAACGTCGCGCTGCCGCCGTCCTTTACCGCGCTTTGACGCGCGCCGAGCAAGCCTACATCAACGGCGAACGTTCGGCGCGCAAACTCATCGAGATCGTCGGCGCCGAGGTCGCCACCGAACCGCGCGTTCGCCTCGATTACGTGAGCGTCAACGATGCCGAAACGCTCGAAAAGCTCGATAAACTGGAGGATCAAACGGCGTTGCTTTCGCTTGCGGCTTACGTCGGAAGCACGCGCTTGATCGACAACGTGGTGCTCCATCCGGCGCGTCAGCGCGTCCGCTCAATGGCGGAGAGCTGACGCCCGCGAGCGTCGCCAAGGAGGTCTGCTATGGCCCGCGAAGTCATCCCGCTTCGAGTCAACGGCGAAGAGCGCGCCGTCGTCACCGCCCCCAATCGAACGCTGCTCAACGTGCTGCGCGAAGAGCTCGGTTTGACAGGGACGAAACAAGGGTGCGACGACGGCGACTGCGGCGCCTGCACCGTGCTCGTCGATGGCACGCCGGTGCTCTCCTGCATCATGCTCGCCGCGCAGTGCGCCGGACGCGACGTGACGACCATTGAAGGGCTCGCGCGCCAAGCACGGCTTGATCGCGTGCAAGAAGCTTTCTGGCATGAAGGCGGCATGCAGTGCGGCTTTTGCACGCCGGGCATGATCATGAGCAGCTACGCGCTCTTGCAACGCAACCCGCACCCGACAGATGATGAGATCCGGCAAGCCCTGTCGAACAACCTCTGCCGCTGTACAGGTTATACAAAGATCATCGCCGCCGTCCGGCGCGCCGCCGAGTTTCCGGAATTCCTTCGTCTAGACGATGCCACCGGATCCTGATGATGCGGAGCGCGCGTTCCGAAAGAACCTTGATTCTCGCCGCGTTTGAATTATAATCGCCCCGTATGAATTATAATCGCCCCGTACCTCGCCGCGTTTGAATTATAATCGCCCCGTACTAGGTCGGGGGCTTGATGCGGTCAGACGGCCCGTTGATCGCCTCAGACCTTCGCGCAGAGATGAGTCGAAAAGCGACGCTCGCCCCAGCCTCGCTCGAATAACCGAAACGGCTTTCACATTCCACGGAGCACGGAGAAAGACCATGGAGCGCATCGTTATACGCCACCTGAGCGGATCGAAAGCCAACCAAGTGGAAGAGTTTCCCCTCGCCCACGTATCGGAATTGACGCTCGGACGAGACCCATCCGCCACCGTTCGGTACGACCCCGAACGCGATGATTTGGTCGGACGACAACACGCGCGCATCGCTCGCGATCCAAACGATCCATCGCAGTTTACGATCACCGACCTCAACAGTCGCAACGGAACGTTCGTCAACCGACAACGGATCAACGGCACGGTGCGGCTCGCGCCGGGCGATGTCGTGCAATTCGGTCCGGGCGGACCGGAGTTTCAGTTCGATGTCGAACCTCGCCCGACCCAATCGGTGAAGGCAACCCGCATTTTGCCCACCGGCGTCCCGCAAACGCGCGTCGCCGCTGAAGCGGCAGCCACCTCTCCGCCATCAACGTCGCCCGGCTCCCCTTCGTATGTTGGCAAAGCGACTGTGGAGAGGATCATCGCGCAGAACCTCAGCGAAACGGGCAAAAAGCAATCGCGCAAGTACATGTTGATCGGCGGCGCGGCGCTGCTCGTGGTGCTCGTTCTTTTCGGCGCTGTCGCCAGTTACTTGATCTACCGCAGTCGCACAACCGAGGCGCAGATCGGCCAAGAGGTCGGCAAAGTGCAGGCGACGCTGGCTGAAAAAGAGGCGCGTGCGCCCTTGACGCCCACCGAGATCGCGCAACGAAATGGCAACGCCGTCGTTTACATCGAAGTTTCGTGGAAGCTGCTCAACACCAAGACGGGCGGCTTGGTCTATCATCAGTTCATCCCGAACGAGGGCGGACGCCTATTGAAGGGCGGACCATCGGTCATTCCGGCTTACGTTCAAGTGGAACGCGGCAAGATCGAACCCTACCTGACCTACGAACGCAATCCGTACAACCGACCGATCAACGGCGAGCATACCGGTTCCGGCTTCGTCGTCTCGAGCGATGGATTCATCTTGACCAATCGTCACGTGGCGGCGACGTGGCGGACCAGTTATCAGTTCCCGGTCGATAACCCGCTCTATCAATTCGGCATCGTCTTCGCCGCCGATAAGCGAACGCCGACCTACGCTGGCTCGCTGGAGCCGCCCACCAATTGGGTGCCCGCAGAAACTCAGCAAGGTGGAATCAGCGGCACGTTCGAAGGGCAGAACGATATTTTGAACGTCACTTTTCCCAAGAGCGATCAACGCATCCCAGCCAAAATCGCGCGCATCTCCGATCGGCATGACGTCGCGATGTTGAAGATCGATGTGCCCGAAGCCGTACCCAAGGTGGAGATCTACGACAACTACGACACGATCAAGCCGGGAGATGCGGCCATCGTCATGGGCTATCCGGCGATCTCGCCCCCCGTGGTCGGCATCATCCGTTCACAAGACATGTTCAATCAGCAAATGCAAATCAAAGAGATCCCCGATCCCACCGTCGCCGTCGGCAACATCGGACGCATCCTCCGCGGGCAGGATCCCGAAAAGAACAAAGATATGGTGCTAAGTCTTTTCGGCGACGCTTACCAATTGCAGATCAATACGACAGGCAGCGGAAACTCTGGCGGGCCGGTGTTCGATGACCGCGGACGGGTGATCGGCATCTTCTACGCTGGCAGAGTGCGCGGCGGAGCGGCCGTCACTTTCGCCGTCCCGATCCGTTACGGCAAACAGTTGATGTCCGTCTCCACGGCGTCGAACTGATTGAAGGTCAAAGGAGATGTTGCAACCCGGGACCATGCTCGGCGAGTACCGCATCCTCGATCTTCTCGGACGGGGCGGCATGGGCGAGGTCTATCGCGCACAACACGCAAAGATCGGACGCTTCGCCGCTGTCAAAGTCCTCACCGGTGCCGCCCAGACCGCTGAGGCGCTGGAGCGGTTCAAACACGAGGCCTGCGTGCAATCGCGGTTACAACATCCACACATCGCTGCGCTCTATGACTTCACCGAGGTGGCGGGCCAACCGTGCATCATCATGGAATACGTTGACGGCCAAGCTCTTTCGGAGCTGATCGCCGCGCGCGGTCCACTTGCCATCTCCGATGCCCTCGCCATCTTTCAAGCGGTGGTCGAGGCCGTCGCTTACATTCACTCTTGCGCCATCGTCCACCGCGACATCAAACCGAACAACATCAAGATCAACTCCCGCGGCGAGGTGAAACTGCTCGATTTCGGCATCGCGCGATCTGAACTAACGCGCGGTCTGACGGCAACCGGACAAGTCATCGGGACGATTGAGTACCTTGCGCCGGAACAACTGCAAACCGGACGGGCCGACACGCGGTCCGATATTTGGGCTCTGGGTGCCTTGCTCTACGAAATGCTTACCGGACGCTCCCCATTTGCGGCCCCCAATCTCGGCGCGATCTGTGAACGGATCAACCGTGCCGCTTTCGAGCCGCCTTCCCACCTAAATCCGTTGGTCTCACCGGGCATCGAGAAGATCATCGGACGCTGCTTGCGCCGCGACCCGGCATCTCGTTACCAAACCGCTCACGAGCTTCTCGAAGACCTCGAGCGCGAACGCGCGCGTTTGAGAGCGACTGAACCGAAAGATCCAAGCTCTCGAATCACCGCCATGCCGCACCGTCGGCCCGTCGTGTGGGCGCTTCTCGGCACGGTCTTGGTCCTATGCGCTTTTCTCGCCATCAGATTCATCGGAAATGGCCGCAGGACGTCAACCTCCTCGCCGTTGCCCATTGCTGGGATGAACCAAGCGAGCACGGCGACAAAAGAGGCAGGCGCCAAGACCGTGCTGATAGATGTCTTCGAAGGACGGGCCGAAGTTTACCGCGACAATCGATTCTTGGGCACGACGCCTTACGAACTGCGGGCCTCTCCCGGTGAAAGGATACAACTGGAGCTGCGCCGCGAGGGATTTCAAGACAAGCCCGTGGAGTTCACCGTCAGCGAGACGCGCCACGTTTACACTTTCAGAATGGAGCGGTAGGCCCGACGAAACGTCGCCAAAAAAGGCGCAGAAGAAGATGCGCTCAAAAACGAAGATGGGACTCCTCGAGAGATTTAAACGAAGGTCACGAAACGGAAAGATGAATCGAAATCGGAGCATCAACCCGCAATTCGAAGTGCTCGCCAGCATCAGGACCGACCCCGGCTGCGTGCGTGAGATGAACGAAGATTGCGGCGTGCACGTTCAACCCAGCAACCCCGACTGGTTGCAAGGCAAGGGGACGCTGACCATCATCGCCGACGGCATGGGCGGGCATGCGGCGGGCGAAGTGGCCAGTCGGCTGGCCGCCGAGATCATCGGTCGCCGCTATTATGAAATTCAGGCTGACCCCACGGAGTCGCTGGCGCGGGCTTTCATCGAAGCCAATCGGAGCATCTACGATGCTGCATCTTCCGAGGCCCAACTTCGCGGCATGGGAACCACCTGCACGGCGCTTGCGCTATGCGATGGACAAGCGTTCATCGCCCACGTCGGCGATAGTCGCGCCTATCTTTTGCGCGCCGGACGCCTCAACTTGCTGACGGAAGATCATTCGGCCGTGATGGAGATGGTGCGCCAAGGCGTCATCTCGCGCGAAGAGGCGCGCCATCACGCGGACAAGAACGTCATCACGCGCGCGCTCGGGACGACGCCTGAAGTGGAGATCTCGACTCTCGGCCCGCCGTTGACGACGCGCGTCGGCGACACCTTTTTGCTCTGCTCGGATGGCTTGTACGACCTAGTCGAAGATAGCGAGATCGAGCGAGTGTTGCTCGAGGCGAGAGACATACATGAAGCGAGCGAGAGATTGATCGCCCTTGCGCGCGCGCGCGGCGGTCACGATAACATCACGGTTGGCATCGTCGAGCTACGTGCGGCGGATCAATGCGCCATGCGGGCGTCGCCCGTCACGCGCGACTTGAAGGAGGTTAAATGATCGGACGCATCGTCGGCAACTACAAGATCATCGAGAAGATCGGCGAAGGCGGCATGGGAGCGGTCTATCGCGGCATCGATTTGATGCTCGAACGCGACGTGGCGATCAAAGTCTTGCGCTCTGAGCTGGCCAATCAGCCGCAGGTCGTCGAGCGTTTTCGCTCCGAGGCGGTCACGCTTGCCAAGTTGAATCATCCGAACATCGCCGCGCTTTACAGCTTTTTCCGGCAAGGCGACGACTTCTTCATGGTGATGGAATACCTGCAAGGCAAAACCCTCGATCGCGTGCTCGCCGAGCGCGGGCGCATCCCGTACAGGGAAGCGATCCCGCTCTTTTGCCATGCGCTTGAAGGCGTCGGATACGCGCATCGTCGCGGAGTCATACACCGCGACATCAAACCGGCGAACATGATGTTGACTGATGAGGGCGTCCTCAAAGTGATGGACTTCGGCATTGCGCGCGTGCTCGGAACAGCGCGTATGACGCGCGCCGGACATCTCATCGGGACCATCGAGTACATGTCTCCGGAACAAGTGCGCGGGCTTGAGACGGACGCACGCTCCGACATCTATAGCTTGGGGATGTTGCTCTATGAGATATTGACCGGGCGCGTGCCGTTTGCCATCGAGAACGAGTTCGAGTTGATGCACGCGCAGATCGAACGCATGCCGACGCCGCCGCGTCAAATCGTCGCTGAGATCCCGGAGCCCATCGAAGAAGCGATCATGCGCGCGATAGCGAAAGACCCGGCAGATCGTTGGAGTTCAGCGATGGAGTTTCGCACGGCGCTGCTGAAAGATGAAACGCTCACGTTTTCACCTGCGCAAGGGATCGCCTCCACAACGTTTGGCGACGTCGCGCGGAACGACTCGAGCGAACACGCAACGACGTCCTCCGTCATCAAACCGACCGTGATCGCTCCGCGCGCTCAATCCGCAGAGGCGGTGCGAGAAACTCGGCTCGCCGGGTGGACTGCACCATCTGAACCAGCGTCGCCCGCAAGCATATGGAAGCCGAAAAGGATCGCCATCGCTGGTGGCCTCGCCGCCTTCGTTCTCCTTTTGCTGGTTCCGCTGGCGATCTTGCTTTCGCTCGGTGCAAGAAACACGAACTCGGGGGTCGATAGAACAACGAGTTCGGACTCGACGCCGAAGGTTCAACCCGCGCAACCGAGCGCGTCGCCCGCAGCGGCAACATCCGAGACGAAGGGTCCCGAGTTGCCAGCCGCACCGGCGTTGCCGCCGATTGAAGAGCTGAAAAAGCTGAAGAAGTTGGAAGAGGTCGCCTCCTCGGGCCAAGAAGCGACGCAGGCCAACGCCGACCAACGCGAAAACAAGCGACCGACGAAACAACAAACGCGCACTCCGCAAGAAAAACGCACGCAGACACAGCGCCGTCGGCCAAGTCATGAACAGCAAGTCGAAGAACTCATGAGGCTGCCCTAAGATGCTCTTATAGAAAAGAGGGCGCCATCGGCAAGGATCGAAAAGTTTAAGGGGGGAAAGCATCATGGAAAGAGTCGCTTTCACGAAAAGATTTCCTGTCGCGCTCGCCATACGACTTACGGTCGTTCTTCTGTGCACGTTTCTCTGTCTGACCGCCCCCGTGGCGCAAACTGTCAAGCCCTTCTCAAAAGAGGTCCTGCTCAATGCCGTGCGCTCCAAACGCTACACGACGGAAGCGCTCGTCGAGGCGGTGCAGCGTCGCGGCGTGGACTTTCAGGTGACGCCCCAAATCGAGGCCGAATTCCGTCAGGCTGGCGCATTTCCGGCTCTGATCGCCGCAATGCGCGCCAACTACCGTCCGAACGCCGTTGATTCGTCTGCTAGTAGGGGATCCAATGCAGCGGCACGGCCATCTCCAAACGTCGCCAAGGGGCCGCCGCTAACCAAGGATGAGGTCATCACCTTGTTGCAGAGCGGAGTGCCATCAGCGCGAGTCGAACAGATCGTCGAAGCGCGCGGCGTCCAATTCGTCCTAACGCCAGCGATCAGCCGCGAGATCGCCGCTGCCGGGGGCACGCGCTCGTTGCTCGGCGCGATCAGCGAACACGTCACGACGACCTTCGGGAGCGACGAAGATGAGACGCCGTCGCCCAGCAGGTCTTCGTCGCGTGCACCATCGCGCACGTCATCATACGACGACCTCATGGAGCGCGCGCTCGATAGATCAATCGGCCCGGATCAAACGATCGATCTCCTTTCACGCGCCATCCGCCTTGATCCTTCGCGTCCAGAAGCCTACCAACTGCTCGGACCGATGCTGCTCTATGAGAAAGCCGACGTCGGCGGAGCTGCGCGGGCCATGCGCTCGGCCATCGAGCGCGGCGGGAGCGCCCTCTTCCGCGTCTATCACGATCATGCCGGCGGTACTTTCCAAGATTATTGTGAAGGATCGCTTTACATCTCCAAAAACAAGGTCGTCTTCGAGAGCGATAACGGCGGCGACAGTTACGACGTCCCGCTCAGCGAGCTAGATGAAGCGAAACTGAACCGTTTCGTCGGAAACGAGTTCGCCGCGTTTCATATCAGGATCAAAAAGCCCGACGGCAAAAAGCGGAATTACAACTTCGCTCCGGCGACCAAACAATTGGCCGAATCCCGCTTGATCCTGAGCATGATCGGCTCGCAATGACGAGACCAAAGAGCGTGTTCGGTACGCGCAAAAAATTTCTTCATCTTGAGCCTGATCGGCTCGCAATGACGAGACCGCCCGCGCAAGCCTCGTAGATCAAGGGCGAAGGGCTGCAAACGAAGCCCTTTCGCCCCTCGTTTTTCGTCCCTTCTCTTCCGGGAAGTCAACGCGGAGATAGATTCGTCCCTTTTGTTGAGGTCCCGCCCGACGATCAGCGCAGCGATAGAAAAAGATCGGTGGCCGACTCTTCACCCGAACTTCGCGCTACCCAATCACCTAGGGGGGCTCCGAAAAGATCCCAAGATGACGAAATGCTCATCATCGCGCTCAGCGTCCTTCAGTTCTGGATATGTCGAAAAGATCCTCAAATGACCCCTCACTGCACGCGACACCCATACGGAGAAACTGCTATCATTACGCTTTGTGAAAGCTCTCTTTCAACTTCAATTCGCCGGAGGTTGCGATGAGCGAGCGGGATTTCTCAACGATCGGCAAGCGCGTCCCGATGACCGATGGCCCGCCCAAAGTGACGGGCACGGCCCTTTACGCCGATGATCTGCGCCTGCCCGGCATGCTCTACGGCAAGATACTCCGTTCGCCCCACCCGCACGCGCGCATCCTGCGCATCGACACGTCCAAAGCCGAACGGTTGCCGGGCGTGATGGGAGTGGTGACGGGCAAAGATGCGCCCGCGCGTTACGGCATTCTGCCCATCGGCCATGACGAGACGGCCTTTTGTCTGGATAAAGTCCGTTACGTTGGCGACGAAGTCGCTGCCGTGTGCGCCGTCTCGGAACAGATCGCCGAAGAAGCGCTCGCGCTGATCGAAGTCGAGTACGAAGTCTTGCCCGCTTTTCTGACGCCTGAAGAGGCGATGGCCTGCGATGATCCGAACCTGTGGATTCACGCCGACCGGAAACGCAACATCGAGAAGGAGTACCATCACCATTTCGGCGACGTCGAACGCGGGTTTCGCGAGGCCCTCGAATCGGGCGGCGCGGTTCGTTTCGACCGTTTCTTCCAACCGCGCGTAACGCACGCGCCGATGGAGCCGCACGCTTGCGTCGCGCACTGGGAGCATGATGGGCGCGTAACACTTTGGACTTCGACGCAGACGCCACACTACGTCCATCGCACGCTGGCCGAAGTGCTCGGCGTCCCGATGTCTTCGATCCGCGTCATCAAACCGTTTGTCGGCGGCGGCTTCGGCGGCAAGTCCGAAACCTTCACGCACGAGATCGCCGCTTGCCTTCTATCGAAGAAGACTGGGCGCCCCGTGAAATTCACTTTCACGCGCGAAGAGGTCTTCTACGCACATCGCGGGCGCCCCGAACAGTACATGGAGCTTCGGACGGGCGTCACCAAAGACGGCCGCCTCACGGCGGTCGAAGCGAAAGTGATCCAAGATGGCGGAGCTTATTGCTCATATGGCGTAGTGACGATCCTTTATGCTGGGGCGTTGCTGGCGGCAATCTATGACATCCCGAACATCAAGTACGATGGCTACCGCGTGCTCACCAACAAGCCCGCGTGCGGACCGATGCGCGGACACGGCACGGTCGGCATCCGTTTCGCTTTCGAATCCCAGCTCGACATGCTCGCCGAAGAGATCGGCATGGATCCGGCCGAGCTGCGTTTGAAGAACTGCCTGCGCCCGCACACGTTCACTGTCAACTCTCTGCGCGTGACGAGCTACGGCTACGATGAATGTTTGCGGCGCGTCATCGAGGCTTCGGACTGGAAGAACAAACGCGGCAAACTCCCCTTCGGGCGCGGCGTCGGCATCGGCGGATCGCACTACGTTTCAGGAGCTGCCAATTCGATCATCCGTTCCAAGATGCCGCACTCAAACGTCTCGCTCAAGATCGACTACGACGGCGGCGTCACCGTCTATACAGGCGCGGCGGAGATAGGTCAAGGGACGGAGACGATTCACGCGCAGATCGTCGCCGAAGAGCTGGGCGTCGCGCTCCACCGCGTGCGCGTCATCGCGGCTGACACGGCGATCACGCCGGTCGATCTCGGCTCCTATTCATCGCGCGTCACTTTCATGTCGGGAAACGCAGCGCGCGAAGCAGCGCGTGACATCAAACGGCAGCTCTTTCGCGTCGCCGCCGAGCTTCTCGGTGAAAGTCCCGATAGATTGGTCGCGCGCGACGAGAAGATCTTTCCGCGAGACGAACCGCAACGCGCGATCAGCTATCAGGAGGCGCTGATGGCGGCGATTGAACAGGGCGGCACGCTCATCGGCAAAGGCGCCTACGCGCCACCGCCCGAATCGCAAGGCGGGAATTTCCGCGGCGCAGGCGTCGGACCGGGCGTCGCCTATTCATACTCAGCGCAAGTCGCCGAGGTTACAGTCGACCCCGAGACCGGACAGTTCAAAGTCGATAGGGTCTGGGTCGCGCACGATTGCGGTCGCGCGATCAACTTGCTCACCGTCGAGGGGCAAGTCGAAGGTTCGGTCTGGATGGGACTGGGCCAAGCGGTCGCCGAAGAGCAGATCTTCGAGAAAGGGTTGACGATGAACCCGAGCTTGCTCGAATACAAGACGGCAGTGGCACCTGATTCGCCGCCAATCGAGACGATCATCGTCGAGACGATCGATCCGGAAGGTCCCTTCGGCGCCAAAGAAGCGGGCGAAGGGAGTCTGGCAGCGACCATTCCGGCGGTAGCCAACGCGATCTACGACGCCGTCGGCGTGCGCATTCGAGATCTGCCGATCACGCCCGAAAAGATCCTGAAAGCCCTCGCGGAGAAGCGGCGGCGCAATGGAAGCGCAAACGCCCGCGAAGAACGGGCGAAAGCACCGGAAGAGAACGAGGCCAAGCGAGAAGAGTAAATCGCAGACCTCGTCTTAATGAAGGGTCAAGGATGCGACGAGATGCGCAACGCCATTACACGCTCGACGACGAACTTCATCTCGCATCGCTCGGTGTGGGCGCATCCTTGACTGAAATCCACCACACGGTAACTTTCTGAACGGGAGCTAGAACCATGGCGATGGCGTCGTTTAGACTACACCGTCCGCAAACGCTCGGCGAAGCGGTGCGCTTGCTCGAAGAACACGGCGCGCAAGCGAAACTGCTCGCGGGCGGTTCCGATCTCGTGGTCAACATGCGCATGAGGATCGAAACTCCAGCTCACGTCATTGACCTCAGCCGTCTTGACGAGCTTCGCGCCATCGAGTTCGATCCAGAACGCGGGCTGCGCATCGGCGCGCTCGTGCGTTTGAACGAATTAGCCGAAGACGATCTAATCCGTTTGCGTTTTCCGGTGATCGCTTCAGCCGCGTCGCAGGTCGCTGGACCGAACATCAGGAACATGGGGACCGTGGGCGGCAACCTCTGCCTCGATACGCGCTGCGTCTACTACAATCAATCCTACTTCTGGCGCAAAGCGAACGGCTTCTGCTTGAAGAAAGACGGCGCCATCTGCCACGTTGCACCGGGCGGCAAACGCTGTTGGGCGGCCTATTCGGGAGACCTTGCGCCCGCGCTTCTCGCGCTCGACGCCGCGATTGATATCGCTGGTCCGCGCGGCGAGCGCTCCGTGAAACTCGCTCAGTTCTTCGTCAATGACGGCATCAAGAAGTATGAACTCGCGTCGGATGAGATCGTCTGTGGCGTGCGCGTCGCTCCGGAGTTCGCCGATTGGCGCGGCGTCTATTTAAAATACCGCGTTCGCTCATCGGTCGATTATCCGCTGGCGGGCGTCGCCGTTGCCGCGCGAGTGCGCGAAGATGGCCTGTGCGACGACGTGCGCGTGGCGATCACAGCGGTCAATCCTAGTCCGCGACTCGTCGATGGCGTGAGGGAACTCGTAATCGGCCAAACCCTTTCGGCGGAGACATTGGAGCAAGTGGCCGAACTCGTCCGTCGCACGGCCAAGCCGCTGCGCACCACCGTTGCAGCCTCCACTTCGTATCGTCGCCACATCGTCGGCGTGCTCGCCAAACGCGGATTGATCGAAACGCTCAAGGCGCAAAGATGAACGAAGCGGAAAGGATCGTCGCTATAGTTTTGGCCGCTGGACGCTCAAGCCGCATGGGGGCGTTCAAGCCGCTCTTGCCTTTCGGTCCGCGGACGGTGATCGAAACATGTCTGGAGAACTTGCGCGAAGCTGGGATACGAAAGATCGTCGTCGTCGTCGGCCATCGCGCGGGCGAGGTGAAGGCGAAGTTGAGGGACTGGTCCATCAGTTTCGCGCACAATCCTGACCCGTCGAGCGCGATGAGCGCTTCGATCGCTTGCGGCGTGGCCACGATCAGAGAGGCGGAGGCCGTGCTCATCGCGCTCGCAGATCAACCAGCCATTCCCGCCTCGGTCGTCCGCGCGCTGTTGGATGAGCGAGCGCGAAGTCGGGCCAAACTGCTCGTGCCCGAATGGCAGGGGCGTCGCGGACACCCCGTTCTCGTAGATTTCTCTCTGCGCGAGGAACTTCTTCGCCTCGATGAGGCGAGAGGCTTGCGCGCGCTGCTCGACCGCAGACGAGAGGAGCTACGCTCGATCCCCGTAGAGTCGCCGTATGTCGTGCGCGATGTGGACACGTGGGAAGAATACTGCGCCCTGCATGAAGAGGTGTTCGGTCGCCCCGAGCGCTAATCCATTGAGATGGCCTCGGTGACGCCCCTTTCCGCTGATGATCATACGGGATGTCGATCGCAGTCGAACGATCAGCGTCCACCTCTCGGCTTCCCTTTCGACAACCCAACCGCTCGACGACACATCTAACCTCTTCGGTTGAAGATCACGCCCTCGAAGCGTTAAGCTGTTGAGCCAAGCGAAAAAGGAGCGACACCCAAAGATGAAAGATCGCAGCAGAAAGAACCGGGCGTTGACGGCGCTGCTCTTCGCATGCACGGTCTGTCTGTTGACGGCGCAGGCTGCTGGACCGGTTGAGTTCTCCATGCGTTCGGTTGATGGGCGGACGATCACAGCAGATGGTTTGCGCGGCAAAGTGGTGGTGCTCGCTTTCGGCGCTTCGTGGTTGCCGCTATCGCGCACGCAGGTTCAAGGCGTGCAACGGCTCGCCGACGATTACCGCGGGCGCGGCGTCGAGGTCTTCTGGGTGAGCACCGATTCCGAATCCCCTCGCTCGAAGAACTACGCTTCGGATGAACAGTTGAAAGAATTCGCGCGCAAATACGGTTTGAATGTCACCGTGTTGCGCGATCCCGAAGGCACCATCTCGCGTCGCCTTGGGGTGGACCAGCTACCTGCCATCGTCATTCTCGACCGCGCGGGCAACGTCGCAGGCGCGCCCATCGGCGGCCTCGATCCCAAGGGCGATCTGGTCGGGCAACTGGCGAGCCGCTTGGAAAGGTTGCTCTAGTTCCCGCCGGTCCTGACGAGGACAATCACAAGCTTCTAACGACCGTTATCGGCTCTTTCGAGTCGCTTCCCAAAACAATCGATCGGCTATCCCGGCCCAGCGAGCCAGAGCCTACGGCGTGCAGGCTCCGAACTCGCCTCCGAAGACAAACGTCAGCCATCGGTCAGGACGCGATGATGCGCTGATAGAGGGCGCGTATGGCTTCCATGTGCGAAACGATCGCGTCCGTTAAGCAATTCGCTGAGGCAAAACGCAGTCGGCGGGCGAGATCTTCGAGCGTCGGGTGTCCCGCCGTCGGCAGGCGCGTCGAACGCCCGACGATGAGACGCAGATGATGGTCTAGACGCCTCAGCAAATCGTATCCGCGACGGAGTGCGACTGCATCGCTTTCTTCCAGCGCGCCTGCTTCCCGCAACCTCTCGATGGTGCGCAGCGTCGAGCGATCATCCCCTTGATCGCGCACGTCGTCGCGCAGTTGCAGAAAACGCACGACGAAGTAAACGTCCAACATGCCGCCGCGCCCGAACTTGATATCGACCCCGCGTTCAGCTCGCTCTTGTTCCAGTCGCTCGCGTATGCGTCTAGCTTGCTCCCGAAGCGCTGCAGCCTCGGTTCGTCTCGCTGATTCGTGAATCGTTCGGCGAGCCGCTTCTTCCAACCTCCGACCGAACTCTGTATCACCGGCCACGGCGCGGAGCTTGACGTAAGCGAGCCATTCCCAAACGGAAGCGCGCTCGCGCAAATATTCGATGAAAGCGCGGTCGCTGACAACGAGCGCGCCTTTTTTGCCATCAGGTCGCAGACGCATGTCAACGCGGTAAAGGTAGCCATCGCGCGTCATGCTCGAAAGCGCGACGACGAGCGCTTCAGCCAAGCGAACATATGCTTCGTCCGCAGCGAGCGCTTCGACCGGAGATCGAGATGCGGCATCGTAAACGAGCACGACATCGAGATCGGAGCCGTAATCCATACCGCGACTGCCCAATCTCCCGAGGCCGAAGATGGCAAGACGCGGTGGCGCTTGCAAGCGGCCGTAGCGACGCTTTGCCTCGCGACAAGCGACGAACAACCCGTTGGCGAGACTGGCTTCGGCCAACGAAGTCTGTAACCGGTTCGATTCGACGAGCGAAAGTTCACCCGCCGCATCGCGCGCTCCGATCTCGACGAGCAGTCGAGCCCACGTGCGCCGCAGCGCCGAGAGTTCGCCGCCCCAAGAGCTTTCCGCGTGGACTGCGAAGCGTTGCAGGGCGTAGTGGTCGCGCCGAAGAACCGCCTCGCGTGGGGTGGCTGTCGCTTCGATGAGCGACGGGTTGCTGGCGATCAGTTCGCTGAGCACGTCCGACACGCCACACAAACGCGCTAGCTCTTCGATCGCCTTTCGGTCACAAGCGACGCCTCCTTCGAACTTGGCGAGCGAGGCGGCGACGCGCTCGATGTTCGCCAACGCACGACGCGGATTCGAAGAAGCGGCCGACCAATCGCGCAACCAGCACAGGACCTCTTCTTCGTGTGTCGCCTCTTCGAGGCGCGCGGCGAAGATCGGCGCCGAGAAGAGCAGCGTCTTCGTCTCCGGATCGGTGGCGCTCGTCAAAGATCTCTCCGGTTCAGGCGAACGTGCATCCGCCACACGACGCGCAGCGCCATCATCATCTTGCAGATTGAACACGCGCTTGAACGCCGCGTGTACGTTGGTCGTGTGTTCGGCGAGCGCCGCATCAAAGCGCGCGAGCGCATCGGGGCCGGTAAAATGCATACGGCGCGCAACCAGCTCGCGGCGAGAAACCTCTTCCGGCACGGTGTGCGTTTGCAAGCCGTGTTCCATCTGCAAACGGTGCTCGAGCATCCGCAAGAAAAGGTAGGCTTCGGATAGCGAGCTTCGCTCACGCTCGGTGATCAACCCGCGATCGGCCAGACGTCCGAGGCTGATGAGCGTGTGTGGGGCTTGCAACCAAGCGTCGCGTCCGCCGTAGGCGAGTTGCAACGCTTGCGCGATGAATTCTATTTCGCGGATCCCGCCGCGCCCCAATTTGACGTTGAATCCGTTCCCTTCTCTCGCGTGCTGCCGGTCTATCTTCTGCTTCGCCGTGCGCACGTGGGCGAGCGCGCGATCAACCGTCTCGTCCGTGCGATAGACGCGCGCGCGCACCGCTTCGGCGAAGCGCGCGTACAACGAAGCGTCGCCCGCCGCCGCGCGCGCCCGAATCAAAGCCTGCAGTTCCCACGGGTGCGCCTTTTCGCGGTAGTAGCGAATGGCCTCGGAGAGCGAACAGCCCAACGCACCGTCACGCCCGTAAGGGCGTAGGCGCAAGTCAACGCGATAAGCTGCTCCTTCGCCAGCGGCACGCCCGACCAACTGGAGGATCCTTTCCGCCAGCCGGTTGAAGTACTCGCGGTTGGTCACCGCGCCGCGCGTTCCAGTCCCCGAGGTTTCGCCTTCATCCGAATACAGAAAAACGAGATCGATGTCGGAAGCGTAGTTGAGTTCGCGCGACCCGAGCTTGCCAAGCGCGACGATGACGAAGCTGGCCGGCCTCTTTCTCCCGCGCTCATCCGTGCACAGGGGGGTGCCGTGGAGTTTTTCCATCTCGAAGCGCGCCTGTTCGAGCGCATAGAGGAGCACAGCATCGGCGAGATTGGAGATCTCTTCGGTGATCTCCACGATGTCGCTTGTGCGTCGCACGTCGCGCAGGTAGATGCGCAAAAGCTCGCGCCGACGGAAACGTGCAAGCAACACGTGCCGATCCAATTGCGAGCGCGTGAAGGCGAAACGGGCCAACTCCTCGCTTAGCTCTTCGACCGTCTTGACGCGCACATCGAGACGCTCGCGCGCCAACCAGGCGACGTATTCGGGGTGCTGCAAAAGCGTCGTCGCAAGCAACGGGCTCCACGCGGCAAGAGCGAGAAGATCGGAAAGAAGTCCGGCATCGCGTAGCAGGGCGCGCACTTCGCGCGCGTGCTCCGCCGAAAAACGCTGGAAGAAGCGACGGGCCCCTTCCGGGTCGGGGAGATCGGCGACGAGCGGGCCAAGCTGTTTCTCGGTCATGACCACCGGAAACCGATTCTAAAACATTCCGGCACGGTGCATAAAACGCGCCTCGCCAAAGGGAAAGCGCGCTAGAGTCCCCGGGCAGCGGTGTCAATCTCTCCAGACCTTAAGGTCCAAGGCCGATGGCCTTTGATGAAAGAAGTCGCCGGGTTGGATTAACCACAGACGAAAGAGGAGCCGCTACGGTGAACGCCAGAATATCGCTGCTCGACATTTGAAGCGCCGACCCGCCCCTTGTCGCCCTAACCGCTCGCTGTCTCCTGCACCACGCCCATGAACGCAGTGACCGCCCTGACTTCGGGCTCGATTCCGTCCCCGCACCGATTCACTTGCTTTTCGACGCCGCGCGCCCTTCTCTTTATTCGCTTCGTCTTCGAAGCCGAAGCTTCACTTGTCTTCGGCACGGATCTTTCGTTAGACTTCTCTTCGATGAAGCCACGCGATCTTCTCTTCTCGTGTTGTCTGCTCTTTGCCTTCGCGGTGACGACTGGGGCGCAATCGCGTGCCGACGATGCCGAACAAGAACGCACGCTTCCCATGGGATCGCCTGCCGCCGAGGCGATGGCGCGGCAATTGATCGAGCACGAAAAGAAAGAGCATCGCGAGAACATCGAGCGCGCGCAAGAGGTCGCACGTCTCAGCCAAGAGATTCAACGCGACATCGAGAAGAAAGCGCGCCTCGATGCGGAGGGCGCGCGGCGTCTCGAACGGATCGAAAAGCTGGCGCGTCGCATACGGAGCGAAGCGGGCGGTTCAGACATGCCCGATGCGCTCAAAGACGCGCCAACGACGATCGAACAGGCAGCGCATCGTCTTTCGCGCATCGCCAAGGAATTAAGCGCTGAAGTCGAAAAGACTCCGCGTCAAGTCATCTCGGCGAGCATCATCGAGAAGAGCAACGAGATCATCGAGCTCGCCCGTCTGATCCGTCGCATGTCATGAAACATAACGCGCTGTTTTCGGCCTTCCTGCTCTGTCTGCTCATCGCCACTGCGACGCGCGCGCAAGAGGAGCGGACGGATGAAGAGGTCGTGCGCGTCAACACGGATCTCGTAGTGCTTAACTTGACGGCGACCGATGCCAAAGGTGACTACGTGCGCGGCTTGCGCAAAGAGGATTTTCGCGTATACGAAGACGGGCGCGAACAGCAGGTCGCCGAATTCAGCTACGAAGAGACCCCCTTTGCCGTTGCGATCTTGATCGACACTTCGGGCAGCATGGAAGGGCGCGAAGCGCTAGCCCGATCAGCGGCAATACGCTTCCTCGATGGGTTGCGCGGCGATGACGTCGCCGCCGTTTACCGGTTCGATTCCGAGGTCGAACAGATTCAAGATTTTTCGCCCTCGCGCGATCTAGCACCGATGATCTACAGTTTGCGCGCGCGCGGGATGACCGTGCTCAACGATGCCATCATCCGCGCGGCGCGTGACCTCGCGCAGCGGCCCGAAAAAAGACGCGCCATCGTCATCCTCTCCGACGGCGCTGACACGCACAGTCGTGCTTCAGCAGAAAAGGCCCTCGACGCAGCGCTCGCCGCGCAGGCAACCATCTACGCAGTCGATATGGCGGCGCTCGATCGTCCTTCGCCCGAAAGACAAGCCGCCGCTGGCACCCTGCGCAACTTCGCCAATAGGACTGGCGGGCGCTACATCTCGACGCCTGGCGGTCAAGCACTGCGCGACGCTTTCGCCAGCATCGTCGAAGAACTAGGCAAGCAGTACACGCTCGCTTATCGGCCAACCAATCGCGCGCGCGACGGGCGCTGGCGCACCATTGAAGTCAAAGTCGCGCGGCCACAGGTGGTCGTGCGCACGCGCCGCGGTTATCGTGTGCCGCGAGGTTGAGCGGCTTCTCGCCTCAACTCTGCTCGGACGCTTTCGAGCGAAAAAGGTCGGCGCCACAGGCTTTTCAAAACGAATTCGGAGACCCTTTCGCGATCTACCCTTGGACGATGATCGCGTGCGGCGCGAAGTTTTCGCTTCGGATGTGACCGCGCTGCCTCACCATCCTCTCGGCATCAACGTGATCCACTCCGCGCAGGTTTCCCGATCAAGACTTCCGCTTTCTCCGTCCTCCTTTTTTGCGCCGTTGGCATTCCGTTCGCTCTATCGCCGGTAGGCTTCAGCGCCACTGACGAGAGGACTGAAATCATTCGTGGGTCGAAAGCTCTCTTCATCGCCTGCATCGCCCTGCCTCTTCTAGCGACCAGCGAACGCGCGCAAAACCAACCAACGGAGACGTTTCTCTACGGCTTAACGCCAGTGCTGCCCATCTTTTTAGGCGGAATGGTCCAGAAATAGACCATGCGCCCGTCGACATTGGCTGTGCGTTCCGGTTCCCAATCGCCCATGGTGAAAGCGTGCGAAACGACACGCGCGCCCGATCTCAGTTCGCGCCAGAGCTTTGGACGGAGCTTGAGGTTGATGTCGGGGAGAAGATAGAGCGTCACCACCGTCGCCTCGCTCAAGTCGGTTTGAAACAGATCTTGTTGGATGAACTTGACGCGATCGGCCACGCCTTCTTTGCGCGCGTTTTCGTGCGCTTCCTTGATGCGTTGCGGGTCGATGTCTACGCCCACGCCGCGCGCGCCATACTTCTTCGCTGCGGCGATGACGATGCGCCCGTCGCCGCAACCGAGGTCGTAGACCACATCGTCTTTGGTCACAGCGGCCATGCGCAACATCTCATCGACCACTTCCGGCGGGGTTGGGACGTATGGCACGTCGAGCGGAGGCCGTTGTTGCATCGAAGATTGCGACCGCCAAGACGATGTTCCCAAACGTTGCCCGATGACGATGCCGCACAGGACGAGGCCAACCAACGCGCCAAGCGTCATGGCCAGTCTCTTCTGCGAACGCCTCGCATTCTGTTCAAAGCCGCTTTTCCCTTCTCTCATGAAAAACCTCCTGCTCGATCTTTCAGCGCACACGCCGGCGTGCCACCAACCAAACCGGCAAACCCAAAACCAGAATCACGACGCCGACCGCAGCGCCCAATCCAGCATAACGCACGCTCGCATAGAGCATGTAACTGGAGGAGAGGCAGAAGAGCAACGGCGTCACTGGGTAGAATGGCACGGCGAAGGGGCGCGCGCGCCCCGCATCCTTGAAACGCAAGGCGAAAAGCGCTACGCCAGTCAAGAGAAAGAAGAACCAGAAGACCGGGGCCGTATATTCGACCATGGTCGTGAAACCATCGCGCGTCATCGCGCCGAAGAGCACTAATGCCAGCGCTACCGCGCCTTGCACGATGAGCGCGTTGACCGGCGTGGCAGTTTGTTGGTTCCACCGCCCCAAAGGCGAAAAGAGCCTGTAATCGCGCCCGACGGCATAGGCGGCGCGCGCGCCCGTGATTACCGTCGCGTTGGCCGAGGTCAAAGCCGAAAGCGCGATGAGCAAACTGATCAGACGCCCGCCCCATTCCCCCAAAGTGCGCCTCATTAAGTCGGCAGCCACGACCTCAGAGCTGGCCATGCCGCTCAACCCGAGGCCGCGCCAGTAAGCGAAATTGGCCAGCAGATAGAGCATCGTGATCGCGCCGATGCTGATGAACAAAGCCCAGACGAGGCGACGCGCGCCGCGCACCTCAGCCGAAACGTAAGCCGCTTCATTCCAACCGCCGTAGGTCAGCAAAACGAAGATCATCGCCAGCCCGATTGCGCCCGCACCGGTCTGACTTTCGACGTTGTTTGGCGTTGCCGCTGGCGCGGCGAGCGCTAGTCCAGCCCCGATCACGAGCAACAAGCCGCCGACCTCTGTGGCCGTCAGAAGGTTCTGCGCCCGCCGCCCATGATGTATCCCAGCAGCATTGAGCGTCGTCAAGATCAACACCACTGCCGCAGCGTAGATGGCCGAAGAGCGCGCGCCAAGCGAAACGAGTTGCGAAGCGTAATCGCCGACGACAAAAGCGAGCAGCGCGATCGACCCCGTCTGAATTACGACCATACGCGCCCAAACGAAAAGAAACGAGACGGGCGCGCCGTAAGCGCGACTCAAGTAGTGGTAATCGCCGCCAGCGTTCGGATAGGCCGTCACCAATTCGGCGTAACACAGCGCGCCAATAAACGAGACGACGCCGCCAATAGCCCACAACGCGAGCATGGTTTGCGCATCGGCGACGTTGGCGGCAACCAACGATGGAGTTTTGAAGATGCCCGCGCCGATGACGATGCCGATGATGATCGCTGCCGCATCAACGGCGGAAAGCGTCGCTTGTGGTTCGTTGCGCTGAGCCGTTTCGGCTCGTTCGGTCGCTTCAACGGCCATCCCTTTGCCTCGTTCCCCCGCTCGATCCCCTCTCGCGCGTTTGTGCAGATGGGAGCAACTCCCCGGATTTTTCCGTTGCAGGTGAAAACAGCTTCTCGTCGCGCGCGGTTAAGATTTTGCGGTTCGATGATGAAAAGCGCCGACAGAGAGCCGCCGACGAACATCATGTGCGAAACGCGAATCGGTTGCAACAACTCCTTAACAAAAAGCATCCGCGCTACGGTCGCCAGCGAACGACGCATAGCAACTGATCTCACCTGATCGGAAGACGCCTCTGTAGGGGGAACGAACTACAACGCGCTAACCACACGCAACGCTCTGCTGAAGAAGTTGCCACGCGCAACGACGTTTTGATCAAAGAGCGCGCTTTCTCCTTGCGCGCGCCCGCCGCCGCCTTGCACGTCGCGCTTCAGCGTTCGCGCGCCGAAGCGCGCACTCGCAGTCCAACAGGCGAAGTTGCCCGCGAACGTCTCAACCCACTCGCTGGGTCGCTAGAGACGCGCAAGGCATGTTGCGTGATCGCGTCGGCGTCGCACGAACGTTTCAACGCGCTCGCCACGTTGCTAGAGGCTGGTCCGGTTGCGCGCCCTTTCGCGGTGGCGTTCGAAGGCTAGTTCGATCAAACGGTCGAGCAGGCGCGGGAAAGGCAGCCCTGAGGCCGCCCACATCTTCGGGTAACCGGAGACTTCGGTCAGACCGGGCATGGTGTTGATCTCGTTGATGAGCAGTTGGCCCGTATCTCTGCGCAGAAAGAAATCGACGCGCGCCAACCCGGCCCCGTCGATGGCGCGAAAAGCTCTTTGCGCCATTTGTTGCACTTCACGCGCCATCGGTTCAGGGATGGGCGCCGGCGCAACGAATTCAACGTGCCCTGTCTGTCCGTACTTCTCCGTGTAATCGAGGAATCCGGCGCGCTGGTCATGCACGATGTACTCGCCGGGCACGCTCGCTTCCGTTTCGTCGTTGCCCAAAACGGCACATTCGATTTCGCGCACGCGCAACGCTTCTTCAACGATGATCTTGCGGTCGTAAAGCGCCGCTTCGGCAACGGCGCGCTCGAGCGCCAATGGATCAACGGCTCGATTGACCCCAACGGAAGAGCCGAGATTGGCTGGTTTGACGAAACAAGGGTAGCCGATCTCGCCCTCGACGCGCGCGATCACTTCCGTTGGCGCGCGCTCCCACTCGGCGCGAAAGAACCAGAGGTGGCGACAAATGGGCAGTCCAGCGTCGCGGAAAAGCGCCTTCATGATCACTTTGTCCATGCCGCATGCCGAAGCGAGAACGCCGCAACCGACGTATGGCAACCCGGCCATTTCAAGCAGCCCTTGAATCGTCCCATCTTCGCCATAGGTCCCGTGGAGCACGGGAAACACGACGTCCAAAGGTTCCATATGCAGGCGATCGCCGAGATGCGCAAGCCCGCGCCGACTGGGATCGCCGATGATCGCTACCGCGTCGCCATCCACTTCGGGAGCACAGTTGACAAAAGGCGCAAGCGCTGGCGCGTCCGGCAAGAGGGCGAGCGAGGCAGCGGGCGGCAACCACTCGCCCTCTTTGGTGATCGCAATCGGGACGACCTCGTACTTGGAGAGGTCCAACGCCTGAATGACGGCGCGCGCCGACCGGAGCGAGACTTCATGCTCGCCCGATCGCCCGCCAAAGATGAGGCCCACCTTCAATTTGCTCAAGTTCTTCTCTCCATGAGCCCAACGAGCAGCTCGTCGTCGGTTTCAGCCTCTCGGAACCCTCGATCCGCTCGACCTCTTCCGCGGTGCCAAGATCCGACATGAGGCGCGGTCGGAACGCCGACTGCTCAAGCCTCGCTTTAAAGAATGGTCTTGCCAAGCGCTGAGAGGATCAGTTCGACGCCGAGTTCCGCCGTTTTGTTGTTGACATCGAGTACGGTGTTGATCTCCACCACCTCAAGCGCGCGCATGCCACCTGCCTCGGCGATCTTTTCCATGGCGAGGTGAGCTTCGCGGTAGGTCAACCCGCCGCGCACGACGGTGCCGGACCCCGGCGCATCGTTCGGGTCGAGCACGTCCACGTCGAGCGTGACGTGATACCCAGCCGGAGCTTGCGCCGCGATGCGAATCGCTTCGTCCATGCAAGCGCTCATGCCGCGCTCGTCTATTTCGCGCATGGTGAAGAAGCGCACGCCGAGCCGCTTGATCAGCTCGCGTTCGCCCGGGTCGACATCGCGCGCGCCGACGTGAGCGCAAAAGCGCGGGTCGAGCTTGGGCGCATAGCCAGCAACGTGCGTCAGTTCACGCGCTCCATAGCCGAAGAGCGCGGCCAGCGGCATGCCGTGCACGTTGCCCGTCGGCGTGGTCTCGGGCGTGTTCATGTCGGCGTGCGCATCCAACCAGATGAGGCCTAAGGCCTTATCCTGTTCGTGGAAGAAAGAGGCGACGCCAGCTACGCTGCCCGCAGCGATGGAATGGTCGCCACCGAGGATGATCGGGAACTCTCCAGCGCGCAAGATGCTACGCACCTCGGCAGCGACCTCTTCGCAGACAGCGCTGATTTCGCGTAGGTATTTGGCCCGATCATCGGGAGCGGCTGCACGTGCGGGCGGCGTGATGCGCAGATCGCCTAGATCACGCACCTCATACCCCAGTCGCGCAATTCGGTCACCTAAGCGCGCGATGCGCAACGCCGACGGACCTAGTTCCACGCCCGCTAAGCTTCCACCGAAGTTAAGCGGGACGCCGAGAACGGCGACGCGCTTGCCCGCTCGATTTGCGATCTTTGCGTCTTGCACAAACACTGCTCCTGCTTCTTCCATCTTCAGATATGATGATGTCGAGCAGAACCAAACCGGAAAGATTCTTTTGACCGAGATGCAAAGCGCGCTCCTCCATCTTGATGGAAGAACAGCGCGGAACGGCTAACCGCTGCCTCCGCAGCGGCGGCGCTGCGTAAAGACCGGTCCGACGGCCAAGCCGCTGCCCAGAGGAGAGCTTTTGCGAACGCTTCAACTGCCGAAGTCGAAAACGCTTCCACCCCTGGAAGACTGCGATGGGAAGAAAGGTCGCAGCAACCCGGCGAGCGCCGCGAGATTGCGCGTCTGGATCAGCAATTCGCCCGGTCCGGTGAACTCGGCGACAATGCCTTCGCCGCTGACGAAACTACGGAAGAAGCCTGCAGCGGCCTTGCGCAAAGTATATTGCATGGTCCCTTCCCACGCGACCAAATGGCCCGTATCGACGACGTAGCGGTCGTTCGGCCCGAGCTTCTTGCGATGGATCGCGCCGTAGGAAGAGACGAGCAACAGCCCGCTTCCCTGCACTTGAAGGACAAACAACCCTTCGCCGCCGAAGAAGGAGCGCGCGCCGCCCCACCGCGTATCCACCGTCAACGATGCGTCGCCAGCGAGATAGGAACTAGATTGGACGAGAAACGTCTGCTCACGCATCTCGATGGCGGCGATGTCGCCCGGCGCACCCGGTGCCAGCGCCACTTCGCCAGGGCCACCGCGCGCGGTGAACGTCGAGATGAAGGCTGACTCGCCCGCCACGGCCCGCTTCAATGCGCCGAGCAAGCCGCCCTTCATCTGCGACTGAAGCTCAACGTTGGCCGACATCGCCACCATCGCGCCCGCTTCAGCGAGAATGGACTGCTCCGGTTCGAGATGTACCAAGGCCAGCGCAAACGCAGGTTGATGGACTATCTCGTAACGGTAGCCAAGACCGCTCCCTCGGCCATCCGCATCGAGCGCGATCTCTTTAGCTGAGGCGACCGCTGGTGGCAGGGACGCGCCGCAAACGCCACAAAAGCGTGCCCCTTCTACCAGCGGCGCGCCACATCGAAGGCAAGTCATAGGCTTAGACCTCGCGATCTGTTCAGGATGATATCCACCGCTTGTTCCGGCGTGTCGGCGAAATCGAGCAACCGCACGTCTTCGTCGCTGACCACTAGATGTTCACGCCAACAATCCACCACGTGGCGCCAGCACTGGCCCAGCAACACCAACGGACGCGGTTCGATGACGCGCGTCAAAAGCTTGTTCCAGACGAGCGCGACTTCGGTTACCGTCCCCATGCCGCCGCGCAACGCGATGAAACCGACCGAGCGTGTGATCAGGTTCTGCAGACGTTCATAGAAGTGGGCCGTGGCGACCTTGTCGGTCAAATACTTGTTCGGCTCGGCGGTAAACTGCGTCATCACGATGCCGAGCACGCGCCCGCCACGACGCCGCGCGCCGCGACTGGCCGCTTCCATCACGCCGAGGTAACCGCCCGTGCAGATGGTGAACCCGCGCTCAGCCAGCAATTCGCCGATGCGTTCGGCTTGCGCGTACTCAGGCGCATCCTCGGTGCACTTGGAACCGCCGAAGATGGTAATGATCGGTTGCATCATCAGCTCCTTCTTTCGTCGCGGGGCTTGCGCGCCGTGATCAACAGTGATCCCTCAGCCCGGTAACTCAAGTAGTCGGCTCGCGATGCGAACCAACGCATCGGATACTCTTCCGTCACCGGCGTCGGATCGTAGATGCGTCCGTCTTCAATCTCCACAAAGCCGGCCACCTCGAACAGGCGACGATATTCGTCGACGCCGAGAAGCTGCACCGGCATGTTCAATCGTTCGATCCATCCGTGCGTGGCACGGTTTTCGCGAAAAAGATCGACCACAACGACGACGCGCGCTCCAGGCATGAGCACGCGATGTAACTCACGCAGCGCCGTTTCGATGTCGGCGTAGTAGTAGAGCGATTCCATCGAGAAAGCGCAGCTGAACCGTCCATCAGCAAAGGGGAGACGTTCGGCGTTGGCCGCGCAGAAGTATGCGTTGCGAAAGTCGGCGCTGCGGCCACGGGCGACGCGCACCATCTCGTCCGAAAGATCAATGCCGACAGCGAACCCGTCAGCAGCTCGCTCGGCCATCCAACGCGTCGCCCACCCCGAACCGCAACCGAGATCAAGGCCGCACGCCGTGCGTTCGACGTTCAGCCGCGCGAGCGCCTGTAAGCCGACCGGCAAATGGCCGCGCTCCATACGCTCGGCACTGCCCGCACGCGCCCATTGGTTGAATTCCGTTCGCAGACGCTCTTCCATACTTACGGACGCAAACGATAGAGCATGCGCGGGAACGGGATCGTTTCGCGCACGTGTTCGACGCCGCACAGCCACGCCACGCAACGTTCGATGCCCATGCCAAAACCGGCATGCGGAACGCTGCCGTAACGGCGCAGGTCCAGATACCACTCGAAAGCCTCGCGCGGAAGTTCGTGCGCGCGTATCTGCTCTTCGAGGAATTCAAGCGAAGTGGCGCGCTCGCCGCCGCCGATGATCTCGCCGTAACCTTCAGGCGCGAGCACGTCGACGCCGAGCGCGAGTTCAGGTCGTTCGGGATCACGCGCCATGTAGAAAGCTTTCACCGCCGCTGGGAATCGGTGGACCATCACGGGACGGTCGAACAGCTGCGAGATGTAGGTTTCATCGGGCGCGCCGAAATCGCCGCCCCACTCAAAGCGCGTCGCAAGCGCGCCGTTTTCGTGGCCTTGCTGCAACAGGCGCACGGCCTCGTCGTAGTGAAGACGCGGGAAAGGCGGCGCGATCCGTTCGAGTTTGGATGTATCGCGCTCGAGAATCTTCAGCTCTTCGCGCCGTTCGTCGAGCACGCGCGCGACGATGGCCGTCAGGAACCGCTCGCTCAATTCCATCACATCGTCGATGGTCGCGTAGGCCATCTCCGGCTCGACCATCCAGAACTCGGTCAAGTGGCGCCGCGTCTTCGATTTTTCGGCGCGAAACGTCGGGCCGAAACAATAGACGCGCCCGAAAGCGGCTGCCGTCGCCTCGTTGTAGAGCTGGCCGGACTGCGTCAGATAGGCTTTTTCGTCCTCGAAGTAGTTGACCTCAAAAAGCGTCGTCGTCCCTTCGCACGCCGCGGGCGTGAGAATCGGCGCGTCGCACAAAATGAAGCCTTCGCCGTCGAGAAAATCGCGCACGGCGCGCACCACTGTGTGGCGCACACGCAAGATGGCGTGCTGGCGGCGTGAACGTATCCAAAGATGCCGATGGTCGAGCAGGAATTCGACGCCGTGCTCTTTGGGCGTGATCGGGTAGCCTGTGGCCGCTTGCACCACCTCGGCATCCGTCACGTCAAGCTCGTAACCGCCCGGCGCACGCGCATCTTCTCGAACCCGCCCGCGCACGATGAGCGATGATTCTTGCCCTAAGTGGTCCAGCGCTTCCCAGACCTCTGGCCGCACTGCGTTCTTGACGACAACGCACTGAACAATGCCGCTTCCGTCGCGCACTTGCGGGAAGAGGATCTTTCCGCTTGAACGCGCATTGTAGAGCCACCCTTTGATCGTGACCTCTTCGCCGACGTGGCGTCGAAGATCGGCGACGCGCACTTGCGGCTCGGAAAAGAGCAACGAATTACTCATCTTCCTCCCTCGAGTTGATCCTAGACTGCTTCCGCGGCGACCGGGTCGGCGACGCGCGCAGCGATCTGCCGTCGGATCTCGGGAAAACGGTCCAACCAGTCAAGCGCTTGCAAGACGATCTCGAGCGTTGGCCGAATGAAACGAGCATAGACCTTGCCGCGCCCATGAACGGCTGTTTGGCAAGAGAAAGTTCCGACCGCTTTCAAACCGCGCTGTACGGCAGTTAGACGGAACTCGCGCGCGAACTCGTCCGGATCGATGAACGGCAATCCACGCGCGGCGCGCGCTTCGAGAAAGAAGAGTCGCCGCTCGCGCAGTTCAGCCAACGAAGGCGGAGCTTGCTGCCGGTCCAGCAAGAGCGAAACCAGATCGTAGCTGGCCGGTCCCATGCGCGCATCCTGATGATCGATGATGCGCAAAAGCCCTTGGCGGTCGACCATTAAGTTCGAGACGTGAAAATCACGGTGACAAAGGACGCGCGGACGCTGGGCCAGCTCGCGGGCCAGCTCCGCCAGCTCGTCTTTGAACCGACGTTCCTCGTCGGCCTTCAACTTCTCGCCGCGCAGGCTGCCGAAATAGTGCTGGTGGAAGAATTCCAGCTCCCAGAGGAGTTTCGCTTCGTCAAAGGCGACGCGACTGCAAATGGAGTTGCGCTTCGCAGCCAGATCGGTCGCCGCCTGGATGCGCGCGATCAATTCGATCGCTTCTTCAAGGCGTTGCTCGCGCTCTTCTTCGGACGCAACCTCAAGCACGGCGCGCAACTGACGGTCGCCGAGATCCTCCTGCACGATGATGCCCGCTTCGCCATCGACGGCGATCACTTGCGGCACGGGCAGCCCCGCTTCGACGAAAAGGCGCGTGATATCGAGAAAAGGTTGTTCGTCGGGATCGAACGGCTCGGGATAGACGGCCGCAACTGCAGTGGTTCCGCACCACGGGAGGCGAAAATAGGCGCGTACGGAGGCGTCGGGCGTCAACGCCGTGATGCGCTCTTGAGCCACCGCGCGGCCCGTGCGCTCAAGATAGCGCATCAAGCGCGCAAGCGCCGATTCCGGCGGCGATTCCGTGATGGGCGTGCTCTGTTGTTCCATCTCGGGGCGACCAGCTCTTTTCATCTGCGGCGAGAAGCGAGCTGAACTTCCAACGATGTGCCGAAGCGACGAGATTGTAACACCTCACTGCGAGAGCGCAAAACTTCCACCAACGTTGGAGCGAAAACCATTCCGCTGAAATCTCGGCCCAACTGATCTTCGATTCCATCCGAGACGTCGCGAAACCGTCACTCAATGAAGCTTCCGATCGAACGATGCCCCTTGACAGTCGCAACCGAGCGGCTTTAAATGCCAACTGTGATCGACGGCGAATGGGTTGATGAGGTCCGTCCAGCGCGGCCGCATGGCACCGCCTGTGACCGTAAAGACGGGGTAATGAGACAACATCCCGGCATCATCCGACGCAAATCTCAGGAGGCTTAAGATGCAAACCGGATCTGGCTGGAAGCGAGTAGCCCTTTATGCCGCAGCGTTGCTCGCCGCTTTTCTGCTCGGTTTCGTGCCCATGTGGCTCTCGGCACGCGAATGCGACCGCCAACTCGGCGAGACGCAAAAGAGATTGCGCCTCGCCACGATGCAGAACGAACTGGGGTCGGCGGTCGTCGATGCGCGACGCGGCGAGTACGAACAGGCGCGACGCGCAGCGAGCAACTTCTTCACAGCCGTGCGCGACGAGATGGACCGGAAACAGGATACGGCCTTTTCGGAAGCACAAGCAGAGGCCTTACGCCCTGTTCTCGCGCAACGCGACGAGATCATTACGCTCCTGGCGCGTAGCGATCCGGCAGCAGCAGATCGCCTCACGGAACTCTTTCTCGCCTTCCGCAACGCCTTGCCGACGACAATGCGCTGAACTAGCGCGCGTGACGCGCCACGGTCTGCGGAAAGAGTTGCAACCCGCGCGGCAACTTCCTCATCTCGATCGGTGGCCTCCCCGACAACACGTCGCTGGCTTTCAGACCATAAACCGCGCGGTTCAAATCGTTGTCGGGATTGATCACGGCCCCCTCCAAAGCCGCACCGATGAAAGCGCCTTTGGCGCGCGAATATGAGAGTATGCCGGCATCGAGCCTGACGTTGGTCGAAGCGCTCGCGCTCCTGCCCACCGGCCCAGCCGCAACGCTGACGTCGCCGCCGAGCGTGACCTTGTCTTTCAACAACCCTTGCAATCCAGCTTCGTTCATAATCAGCAGCACGAGATCCGTCTTGGATGCGCCGATCTGCGCGCCGAAACTGCCCCCGCCAAGGTTGAAGAAAGCCGGCGCGCTCCAACTGCCGTTGGCGAGCCGTCGGCTGATCACACCTTTGCCGCCTCGCCCGCCGAAGATGAAAGCCGCGCGCAAGACGCCCGGGAAAACAGCAACCGCCTGCGCTCGTTCGAGCAGTTCGCGCGGAATCGCCTTGTCAGGCACGGCCATGACTTGATCGAGCACGCGCGCCGCACTCGCCGCTCTTCTTGAGGCTTCGTTCATCTCCTTGCTTGGCTGCGATACGCGCGCCCGTGTCTGCGCCACACACACGGGCGCAAACAAAGATGCAAACAAAACCCACGCTAAACATCTCCTCATTCCGTTCATCACTTTGACCTCCTCAATTTCAAATTTGAATTCCCGCTCCCTCAAGCGAAAAATTCGCTCGATGTCTCATCGTAGAGCGCAACAAAGCTGTAGAGAAGGCGAAGCCGACGCATAGCACTAGCTTCGCCGAATTCGCTGCGTTCCGATCACTTCGCGCCTGCTTCTAGAAGCAGACTCTAACGTTTCAGCACGGTCGCTCTTCTTTCGTCTCCTCTGGACGAGTCGCCCCGTGCTCGTCTAGGTCTATGCGCCTTGAGCTCGTCACGCCATGCCGGTTGTAGTATCTGCCCGGCGCAACTTGCCCAGCGTCGTCGATGTCGAGCGAACGTTCGGGTTCCACCGAATTAACTTCGCTAACCGGATCGGGCGTGCTTTTCGGCTCGAGTCATTGCTTCTCTTTCACGTTTGATCGCTCCTTATCTCTTCTTTTTTATGAACTTTATGCGCAAATATGCAAAAGGGGGATGCCAAAGGGTAGAATCAGCAGAGGAACTAGCGATCCTAGTTCATCGCGCACCTGCGTCATGCACCGGTGCACGCTGAACCCATTCGGGGAGTGCCAACTATAGCCTAGCGCGCGCGATTAAACAAGCCGCCATGTCGTTTTCTTGCTCTGACTCGGAGGAGAGTCCGGAGCGTCTCTCACATACTTTTCGTTCAACTAGATTGGTTGGATCAGTGTTCGATGGCGGCAGCGCGTCGGGCATCGCCAGGGGAGTCCTTTTTCGTTCGCCCTCGCTCGGTTGCGAGCCGCCGGATCGTTGCGGCAGTCTGCGAGCTTGAGCTTTTCCGTTCGGTTTCGGTCGAAATACGAAGAAATAGATCTTGTTTCAAAGCAAGCCGCGCCCCGTGGTGAAATGCAAGCAAGTTTTTGCCCGTTGAAAAGCGTGGCGGACTACTACAGGCGTTTCGATGTGGCTCGTGTTGACACTCCCACGGCGCGCAGCGCGTGGGATTCACGGTTCGTCGCCACTTGCCC
>NZ_PSLQ01000031.1:30374-36466 GCF_040289685.1 Pyrinomonas sp. | reverse complement strand
GAGTGCGGCCAGCAGCAGCGAGTTCAAACTGTCTACGGGGACTAAGGAAACTCAACTCGCGCAACCCAGATGTTGAGCACAGATAGGAACCGAGAGTTTGAACCGCTAACCTCTTCTACGTATTCAGCAACAACGCACCGCGCGGAAGGAACATTTGGGCGCGTCTTTTTGCTTCGCGACGTCGAGAGCGCGCTTTGAGGGTTCAGGCGACATTTGGCGAGCTTGGCGCAAAGCGCTCGTTCTCACGTCCATTCCCCTACGAAACGTTTCGAGCGACGCTCGCTCGACGAGCGCCTCCTTTGACTCAGCTTTACGTCTCGCCCTCCGTTACGATGTGTTCAAAGAGCCGAAATGCTGATGCGCCCGCTCGATCCAAGCGGCGATCTTGATGCTTTGGCATCACGACGCGTTGGACGAGCCGAATGTCAACCCGAATTCGCGCTCGACTTTTAGTCAAAACGCGATTCCGTGCGTTCGCCTTGGCGTCGCCCGTATTTGGCCGCAAGTTCCGGGTAGGTTGCATTTTCTACGGGCGCGTTGCACAAATCGAGCGTCCGTTCGACCTTCTCGATATCTGCAGCATCGCCCTCGATTTCAGCGAAGAGGCCGAAGGGGAGTTCATCCAACGAGACGCGACACCGGTCCAGCCCGAAGGTCGCGCGCCGTTTCTCATAGACAAGCGTTGGGCGAAAGCCTAATGCTTCGAGTATGCGCGCCATGGCCTGTGGATCCTCGATCGCCGTTTCTTCTTCGCGTTGGCGTTTGACAGCCGATTGGGATGGCCAGCGTTCTTTAAAGGCCAGGGTAGCGCCGTTGCGCGTGCGGCGTAAGCGCAAGGCTTGGCGGGCAACGTCTAGCCCGTTGCCGCTGTAGATCGTGTTCTCCTCGAAATCTTCTTCGAGGCACGCCGCACCCAAAGTTCGGAGGCGTTGCCGCAGCGCCGTCGCGGCGGCTCGATCGAGGCGATACTTCTTCTCCGTTTCGACGTTCATCCTTAAAAATTCAGAGAGATTCTGTGGGCCGAGATAGCGTCTCTCTTTCCGCTGCTTTCGACCTTCGCGCGCCGACATCACAGCTTGCGCCTTCTCGGTTGCTAGTGAGCGCTCCGTCTCGGCAGTTCATCTTGCCTTCAAGGCTGTCTGATCCAGCGCCAAATCTCTGGGAGCGTCGCCCGTTTGCCGTACATCAAGATTCCAACGCGATAGACGCGCGCGGTGATCCAGACCAAACCGATTGCCGTCAAGACGCTGAGCGCCAGCGATAAGAGCGCTTCCCAAACGGGCGGCGCTTCGGTGACCAATCTGACCGGCATGATAACCGGCGCGAAGAAGGGGACGAGCGAGACGATCGTGGCGAAAGTCGAATTCGGGCTGCGCATAACGGGAAAGACCAAGTAGAAACCGATGACGAGCAAAAAGATCACTGGCATCGCGAGCTGTCCGCCTTCTTGTGTGGTCGTCGTCGCGGCGCCAGCCATGGCATAGAGCGTCGCGTAGATGAAGAAACCGACGAGAAAGAAGCCGAAGAAGTAGGGCAGCACAAACGGCGAAATCGACGGCAGGGAAAGGTTGACGCCGCTTGCAGAGAGCGCGGCCAGACCGTACACCCAGAAGAGCGCCGCGGCCAATCCCCAGACGGCGTATTGCGTCAGCGCGACGAGCGAGATGCCAATGAGCTTGCCCATCATCAGATCGAACGCCCGTGCCGAAGAGAGCAATACTTCGATGACGCGCGAGGTCTTCTCTTCGACCACCGACGAAAGCACCGCTTGTCCATGAAGGATGATGGTCATGTAGATCAGGAATCCGACGATGAAGGCAACGAAGAAGCCGGCACCGGATATATTCTCCTCGCCCCGCTCGCTGACCCGCACGACGTTTAGGCGCACGCGCTCGGAAAGCGACGCGATGCGGTGCGGATCGATCTGCGCGTCGCTCAGGCGCGCTTCGATCACGGCATCATTGATCGCCGATTCGATGTCATCCACCGTAAACAGATCGCTCGGATTACGCCCGTAGACTTCGGCCCGTCCGCTTGCGATCACATCGCGCGGCAGGATGACGTAGAAATCTATTTCACCGCGCCGTACGCTTTCGGCAAGTTCGCGTCGCGCATCTTCGAGCGACCGTTCCATTTCATCTGCGGAAGAGACTTCGTACCGTCCGGCGCTTTGGCGCGAGCGCGCCTTGCGCTCGTCGCCTTTCCGCTCACGTTCAAGCGCATCGCGCACGCGCTGGTAGAGGCGCCCGGTCTGGTCAAAGATGCGTATGCGTTTGGCTTCGCCCGCACCGAGCTGAAAGAGCAGCGCCGGCAAGATGCCGAACAACACCAGCAGCGCTGGCCCGATGAGGGTCATGACGATGAACATCTTATTTCGCACGCGCTCGAGGTATTCGCGGCGCGCGATGATCCAGATCTTGTTCATGATTCGCTGACTTTGGAGATGAAGATCTCACGCAAGCTCGGCTCGATCTGTTCGAACTTGGTCACGACGGCGCCCGACTGGACCAGACGGCGCAGCAACTCCTGCGGACTTGCGCCTTCTTGAAGGACGACCTCCAAGTGTTCGTCGCGCGAAACGACGCGCGCCACCAGCTCCTGGTCGTCCAGCACGCGCTCAGCCCCTTCAGCGCGCAAGGCGACGGCATTGCGCCGAAACGCGCGTTTGATCTCGCGCAACTCGCCATCGAGGACCTTACGCGCGCGATTGATCAAGCAGATGTCGTCGCAAAGCCACTCGGCTTGTTCGAGCAAGTGCGTTGAAAAGATGATCGCGCGTCCCTTGGCTTTGAACTCGAGGATGATCTTTTTGAGGAGTTCGGCGTTGATCGGATCGAGGCCGGCGAAGACCTCGTCGAGGATGATCAGTTCCGGCTCGTGCATGATGGTGGCGATGAACTGTACCTTCTGTTGCATCCCTTTGGAGAGTTCATCGGTTTTACGCTTTTTCCATTCGGCGAGGTTCAACCTCTCGAGCCAAATATCGGCGGTGCGCTCGGCCTCTTTGCGTTCCATGCCCTTGAGCTCGCCGAGAAAGCGGAGCTGCTCGCCAACGCGCATCCTTTTGTAAAGGCCTCGCTCTTCGGGCAAATACCCGATTCGATTTTGCAAGCGCGGCCCCATCCGTTGTCCGCGAAAGAGGACCGCGCCTTCGTCCGGTGCCGTGATGTCGACGATCATGCGTATGGTCGTCGTCTTTCCGGCGCCGTTCGGCCCGAGGAGTCCGAAGACGCGCCCGGCGCGCACGACCAAACTCAGATGGTCCACTGCCGTGAAATCGTCGAACCGTTTGGTCACGCCGTCCAACACGAGGACGGCCTCGCCATCCGAAGATGCAGATGGTCTCATCCCTTTCGCTTCACCCTCTCAATTCTGCAACTCGATGCGACAAACCGAAAGCACATCTTCCGCGGCACGCAGAGCGTTCAGCGTCTGTTCACCGACCGCGCCATCCGTTTCGATGACAGCCATCGCTTCACCGCCCGGCGCGCGTCGTCCCAGATGGAAGCGACTGATGTTGATCTGTCGCTCGCCGAGGAGCGTCCCGACTCTGCCAATGACTCCCGGCACGTCTCGGTTATGCAAGACGAGCATATGCCCAGCGGGAACGACCTCGATGCGGAAGCCGTCGATTTCGGTGATGCGCCCTTCAGCGCGCGGCCCAAACAGATCGCCCGCCACCGATTGCTCACCGCTTTGCGTCGCGACCACGGCGCGCAACGCAGGCGAATCATCATCGGCGCTGTGGCGCTGCGCGATCGTCACGGCGATGCCGCGCTCTTCGGCGATCAACAGCGCGTTGACGACGTTGACGCGCGCGCTCACATCGCGCAACAAGCCGGCGAGAAAAGCGCGCGCGATCTGCGCCGCATCGAGCGACGCCGCTTCGCCAGCGTATTCCAATCGCACTTCGCGCACAGGTTCACGCACCACTTGCGCTTCAAAACGCCCGAGCGCTTCGGCCAGCCGAAGATAGGGCTGCAGAACGTGTAGCTCCTGCGCGCTCAAGGCGGGCATGTTGACCGCGCCTCGCACGCTGCCCGTCAGGAAATAGTCGCGCAACTGCTCAGCGACGATCACCGCAACCGATTCTTGGGCTTCACGCGTTGAGGCTCCAAGATGCGGCGTGACGACCACCTCGTCGAGCGCAAGAAGCGGGTGGTCCGGTGGCAGCGGTTCTTCGCTGAAGACATCGAGCGCCGCGCCTGCCACCTTGCCGCTTTTGATCGCTTCGTAAAGCGCCCGCTCATCGACCAATCCGCCGCGCGCGCAGTTGACGATCTGCACGCCCGGTTTCATGCGAGCGAAGGCTTGGGCGCCGATGATCCCGCGTGTCTCGGGAGTTAACGGCGTATGAATCGTCAGGAAATCGGCGCGTTCGAAGACCTGATCGAGCGGCAGCAACTCGATATCGAGTTCGCGCGCTTGCTCCGGCGAAACGAACGGATCATAGGCGATGACCTTCATCTCGAACCCTTGCGCGCGACTGGCGACGACGCGTCCGATGCGCCCCAGTCCGATGATGCCTAACGTTTTTCCGCGCAGTTCGGTTCCGATGAACTTCTTTCGCTCCCACCTCCCCGCCTTCAAACTGGTTTGCGCTTGTGGGATGCGCCGCGCTAGCGCCAACAACAGCGCGAAGGTGTGTTCGGCGGTGGTCATCGTGTTGCCGTCAGGCGCGTTCATCACGACGATGCCGCGGGCCGTCGCCGCCGCAACGTCGATGTTGTCCACACCGACGCCCGCTCGCCCGATGGCGCGCAAGCGCCGCGCGGCGTCCATCAACTCCGCCGTTACCTTCGTCTCGCTGCGCACGATGAGCGCATCCACATCGCGCACCGCTTCAAACAACGCATCGCCTTTGAGGCCAGTGCGCTTTTCGACTTTGAAACCGGCGCTGCGCAAAGGCTCGAGGCCGATTTCGCTCACATCATCGGCGACGAAAACTTTGATCTCTTCCATTCTGAGCTCTTTACCTCGACAAATGTAGCGTTCCCCTTGATCCAAACGAACCGTAAGCCCTTCGTCCGGCGTTCCCCTTGATCCCAAAGAACCGTAGGCTTTTCGTCTTCGGAAACTGAACTTAAAGTTTTCTCATTGATTCGCCAGCGCCGTCAAGATTTGATGCACCTGTAACGTCGAATGACGGCCAGGCGGGTTCGCGCTCCTTCACGCTACAGCTCTTTGGTTGATGCCCCCATCGCTCGACAAGGGAGCCTAACGGATGACGCGCGCCTTGCCGTCCGCGCACACAACCGATACCTCGATTGCTCGATGCGCCCCCGGTTCGGGGCGACCGCACACCATCGCGCGCGGAGCCGCTTCTTGATCGAACTCCCACTAATGTCTCATAATTCCGAGCGGCGATGATTAGAGAAGAATTCCTCGAACTGCTCCGAACCGACGTGGCCTTCCGCGAAGAGGTGCGCCGCTAGCTTCTGACCGAAAGCTTGCTGGCGCTACCGGAGAGGTTCGACCAACTGACGAAAGCAGTTGACGAACTGGTCATCGCCGTCCGCGACCTCGCAGCAGCGCAGCAACACACGGATGAAAGGCTCAATGAGCTG
This sequence comes from Pyrinomonas sp., assembly GCF_040289685.1. Taxonomy (NCBI): domain Bacteria; kingdom Pseudomonadati; phylum Acidobacteriota; class Blastocatellia; order Blastocatellales; family Pyrinomonadaceae; genus Pyrinomonas; species Pyrinomonas sp. The sequence continues at coordinate 30,899 of NZ_PSLQ01000031.1, read as the reverse complement.
GCCGTTGCCATACGCGATCTCACATCGGCACAGCAACGCACGGATGGACGTCTCGCGGAACTCACCAAAGCGCAACGGCGCACAGAAGCGCAGATCGCCGAACTCGTCGAAGCACAACAACGCACCGAGTCAACGATGCGCGAAATCCAGCTCGTCGTAAAGGATTTGGCGAACTGGCAACGTGGCGAAGCTGGACGTCGCGACGGCGAGCGTTGCGAACGCGATGTCGTTCGTCGTTCGCCGAGCACCAGTGCTCTTCAACGGCGGACAAGGCGGCCCGCCAGATCAACCGCAAGTGCGACAGCGCTTGACCAACTGCTCCGGCCCCTTTTGGAAGAACTGGAAACGAAACGCGAGGCCGATCCGTTCCTCGCCGATCTAATTCAGTGGAAGGGCGAGACCGTCATCGTGGTCGAGGTTTTCAACCAAATCAACGGCTACGATGTGATCAGGGCGGCCAATCGCGCCGAGACGCTGCGACGCGCTGGAGCGCAAGCCATGCCCATCGTCATCGGCGCGGCTTGG